>CAZANH010000075.1:0-4528 GCA_964486515.1 uncultured Eubacteriales bacterium | reverse complement strand
TATACCTATGAAATAATGGAAAGGGATATATTCGGGCTTAAAGCGAGATATCCGTTTTTGGAGACAGGGATTGCGGGAAGAAGTGTTTTGGGTAGGAATATTTATTATATAAGAATTGGAAGGGGCCCTGTCGAAGTTTTTTACAATGCCGCGCATCATTCTCTTGAATGGATCACATGTTCGCTGCTTATGAAGTTTATTGAAAACTTCTCAAATGCATATTCCAGGGGGCAGAGCATAAGAGGATATAATCTGCAGGAAATATTCAACAAAAGCAGCATATACATTATACCGATGGTTAATCTTGATGGAGTGAACCTGGTGCTTGAAGGCCTAAAGCCCGGCAATCCATATTATGATGATTTGCTGCGGTGGAACGATACGGGTTTGCCGTTTTCTCAGGTATGGAATGCAAATATAAGGGGAGTGGATTTAAACCGGAATTATCCGGCAAGCTGGGAAGAAGCAAAAGCACAGGAAGAAGAACTGGGAATAGACGGGCCCGGGCCTACGAGGTTTGGAGGTGCATCACCCCTCAGTGAACCTGAAACGCAGACACTGGTGCGATTTACACAACAGCATAGTTTCAAGTTGGTTATAGCGTACCACACACAGGGCAGGGTAATATACTGGCTCTATAAGAATATAATACCCCCGCGCTCCAGGGCAATTGCCGATGTATTTGCCGCCGCTACAGGTTACGAGGTTTCGGCAACACCGTATGAAGCTGCGTATGCAGGATACAAGGATTGGTTCATTGAACAGTACGTGAGACCGGGATACACTTTTGAGGTGGGTATTGGAAAGAATCCCCTCCCAATATCACAATTTGATACCATATACGCAAACAATGAGGAAGCAATGCTGTTAGGGCCTATTGTTTGATGATTTCAACAATCAAAGTATCATATTTTTATTTTCACAGAGGAAGCGTATTCGGAGGGAGTCATGCCAACAGCTTTTTTAAAATGCCTGGAAAAGTAATGAATTGAAGTATAGCCAAGTATATCTGCTATTTCTGTAAAATTATGCTTCCCCTCGCGTATTATTCTTTTTGCCTCTTCTATTTTTTGCCTTTTGTAGTATTCCATAACGCCGGCACCAACCTTTTCCCTGAAAAGAGTTTTAAGGTTTGTACCGTTTAAGCATGAAAATCTGCAAATATCATCAAATGACAGGTTTGCTGAAACATTTTTATTCATGTAACCTGTTATTCTTTTGATCATGTCATCATCGGAACGTTCTTTGACAACCGAAGACAATCTGCTTTCTGTTCCGGCGCCGTCTCCTTTTCTTACAAGAGAAATAAGAAGCTGCTCAAGGTGTATCTTTATAAGCTGTTCACACCCAAATAAAGGATCAGGCCTCTTCACAAGCCCTTTCAGTTGTGAGTCGTCAAGTGGAGATGAAAAAGCTTTCCTGGCCTCTCTTATTATAAGAGCCAGATTATTTTTTTCATGGTCACCGATTTTTATTATCCTGTTTTCAAAAAATTTCATACCGAGTGATCTGCAATCAAAGGATACAACCACCAGGTTGGGAGCTATTTTCCCGTTTGCCCAGACATTATGGAACTCGTTGGGCTTGTGAAAAATCATTTCACCCTGTTTTAATTCATAACCCCTGGTGTCTGCCATAACCTCGACAACTCCCTTGTCCACATAAAGAAATTCCCAGAAATCATGTTTTTCCCCTTCAAAAATGTAATTGCTGGCAAACTCAAAATAATGAACAGTCACTATTTCACTGATTGAAAAGACCTCTTTCAGGGATGTCTTTATATAATCCATAAAAAACTCCTAATCTATTTCTAATTATTTTAATTATAAATTATTTTAATTGTAATTTGAAGTGAAAAGTACAAATAAAACGACCATTTTGATAAATATTTTAAAGTTGTGTAATAGTAAAATATAATTGTATTGTAAAATGCCTGTTTTGGCATTATTGCACAAATTGCCGCAGGGCGGGTTATGAGGAGGTAATCGGTATGAAAAAAGGTATAAACATCTGGTCGTTTCCACCAGACATGAAAATATTAAATTGTATAAAACTTGCAAAAAAAGCGGGTTTTGATGGTATTGAACTCGCATTGAACGAAACAGGAGAAATGGGGCTTGAGAGTACTGTCCAGGAAATTGAAGGATACAGAAAAGATGCTAATCAGGAAGGAATTGAAATTACAAGTTTGGCATCTGGTTTATACTGGTCTTATTCTTTGACAAGCAATCTTGAGAAAACGCGTGAAAAGGCAAAAAATATTGTTAAAAAGCAGCTGGACGCCGCAGAAATTCTTGGGGTTGATACAATACTTGTAGTTCCGGGTGCGGTTGGTGTGGATTTCATCCCTGGGTCTGAGGCCGTGGAATATGATAAGGCCTATGACAGGGCACTTTGTGCATTGAAGGAACTGGCACAGTATGCGGAAGTGAAGAAGATTAACATAGGAATTGAAAACGTATGGAATAAGTTTCTGCTGTCGCCCCTGGAGATGAGGGGCTTTATCGACAGTGTAGGCTCCGGGTATGTTGGAGCTTATCTGGATGTGGGAAATGTTATTTATACGGGGTATGCCGAACACTGGGTGAAGATACTTGGAAACAGGATTAAGAAAGTGCATTTTAAGGATTACCGCAGAGATGTCGGAGGACTTGCCGGATTTGTCGACTTGCTGTCGGGGGATGTTAATTATCCGGCAGTTATGGAAGAATTGAAAAAAACGGGTTACAACAGTTATGTAATAGCTGAAATGATACCTGTTTATAAGTATTATTCAGAACAGATTGTGTACAACACTTCAAAGTCTATGGACAGGATTTTAGGGAGATAGGGGGAAAAAGCAATGGTAAAAGCAGGGCTCATAGGATTGGGTTTTATGGGAAGAAACCATCTTGAAAACTATGTAAGGCTGGAACGGGAGGAATTTCCCGTAAAGCTGTCTGCTGTATGTGATGTGGATGCAGAAAAGTTAAGGGGAAAAACTGCCGCAGGGAATATCGACACCGGGATGTCAGATATAGATATGGAGAAATACAGGCTTTATACCGACATGGACACAATGCTTGAAGATGAAAATCTTGACTATGTGGATATAACCCTTCCAACTTATTTGCATATGGATGCAACGGTAAAAGCACTCAAAAAGGGTTTTCATGTTCTGTGTGAAAAGCCTATGGCTTTGAATTCTGCGGAATGCGCCAAAATGATAGAAGTATCAAAAAAATGCGGCAAAAAACTTATGATAGGCCAGTGCCTGAGATTCTGGCCGGAATACGAATACCTTAAAGATTATGTGGAAAACGGCAGGTTTGGGAAAGTCACAGGTGCATATTTTTTCAGGGGTGGGGGTACACCCGTATGGTCACATCAGAACTGGATTCTTCAAGGGGATAAGAGCGGGGGCTGTATCCTCGACCAGCATGTCCATGATGTAGATATTATTAACTGGTTGTTCGGCAAACCGGAAAAGGTTTCAACTATAGCAAAAAATGTGTTGTCAAAAAGCGGTTATGACATAGTTTCCACTAATTACATGTATGGAGACGGCAAAGTTGTCAATGCACAAGATGATTGGACTTTGAACGGCGACTATGGTTTTCAGATGCTGTACAGAGTAAACTTTGAAAAGGGAAATCTTATATTCGATGGCGGGGTTTTAAAGGTAAATCCCAATGACGGAAAGGGCTTTATACCGGAATTGCCGGAAGAAATGGGTTATTACAGGGAGATTAAATATTTTATAGATATTTTAAACAAAGGAATGGCTGGTATTAATGAAGTATGTACACCGGAAAGCACTATGGAAAGCATTCGCATAGCGGAGAAAGAAGTAGCATCCGCACTTCGAAACGGGAAACCGGTTCTCATAAAATAAATCATACCGCAGCCTGTTACCATTCACAGCCCTTTTCATCTACTTGAAGAAATATTTTCGTGAAAAACATAGCGTAAGGTTCTTAGAGGCTGTTTGTGAAGCAAATATAAGATCAAATCATTGTTTGAGTTGAATGCATTCCTGTTATATTTAAAGCATTCAACGAGTTTGATTTGACATGTAAGGCTGAACTTACAGCCACTTGAACTTGTAGCGTTCATTTCAGGAAAATATTCTTCAAGCTAAGAGGGGGCTGTGAGTGGTAAGTGCGCCCAGTAAGGGCATGATGTACTGCGGGTGGAAATCCCGTCCGAGAAGGTGCTAACCACACCAACGGAAGCGAACCTTGGGTCTATGCCAGCAATGACAAAGGCTAAGCGTAGGAAGTCAGGTAGTAGGGCGAACGATTGAGCACCGAAATCACAGTAGTCCAGCAGGCCGACGCTGTTTACCAAGCGGAAGGCAACATGTGGGCTATCGTCATGGTGAGATTTCACACACTGCTGCGGTGTCGAAGAGCCAGTCATGCTACACAAGGATATCACGTCAACTGGGGAGAGCCTGCATCTTCCATCAGGAGTGTAACCGGATGGTATGCCGGACAATTTAAAAGAAAGGCAAAGGAGGTGCAGGCAGTCGGATGGCCGGATAGTA
>CAZANH010000074.1:0-2044 GCA_964486515.1 uncultured Eubacteriales bacterium | reverse complement strand
ATTTTAATTATCTTTCCACTTTCCATTTGGCATATTGTAAGGCTTGTATCCTCCTGCCTGAATTCAGGAGCTGTATGTTGGCCTGTTCCAAAACAGCTCACACTTTTTATGTGATCTCCCTCAAACCATTTCAAGACAGGCCCAAGGCTGTGGGTAGGATAAAATGCTCCTCTCTTGCCAAGCTGCCAGTATTTTCTCCATGAAGTTTTACCGTTCGTATGTTTTCCATAATTGTATATTGTAAGGTTTTTTAGGTCATGAAGGTATTCCCCCTCTCCAAAATACACTTCACCAAACAGTCCTTTTTCCACCATACTTTTGATAAGCTGGTTTTCCGGTATATAACAATAGTTTTCAGCCATCATATATACCTTTTTATACTTTTCGACACACTCCAAAAGCCACCAGAGTTCATCCATGGTCACTCCTGCACTAACCTCGCTCATGACGTGTTTTCCCGCTTCAAGTGCTGCTATTGCCTGTGGAACATGGCACTGCATTGGAGTTGCTATTACTACTGCATCAATATCCGATTCAAGCATATCTTCAAAAACCCTGTACGTTTTGGGTATATTGTATTTTTTCGCTTCCTTATTCAGCAGGTTCTCATCAAGGTCACAAAGGGCTTCTACTTTGGTATTCACTATGGAATTGAATCCCATCAGCGTACTCAGCCCTCTTACTCCCGCAATTCCAACTTTTATCGTCATACTTATCATCCTCTCTTGGATTAATAATACTGCAAGTTAACAGTAATGTTATTTTAACCGCGTCCATTTTGCCTATAGTATTTAAATCCTTCGATCATGGTTATAATGTTTTCCCAGGGCACGCCGGGCGCAACTGAACTGGAAGTACTTAAGAACAGTCCGGTTTCAGGACCGTTTTTAACAAGAAATTCCATTTCTCTTTTAATATCTTCTGATGTACCAAAAGGAAGAGTACGAGTAACAGAAACACCTCCTTCAATAATCAAACTTTTACCGTCTTTTGATTTCATACCGCATATTTTTTTATAGTCCATTCCATCCTCATACTGGAACCCCTGGAAACCTTTTATCCCTACATCAATCAGCCTTGGAATCATCTGCATTAAATTCCCGTCGCAGTGCCATATTAAACGCACATCGGTTTTTAATAAGGGTTTAAGACATCGGACAAAATGCGGAAACCACATTTTATCAAGGCTTTTTATATCAACCAATGTTCCTCTTGAATCAGCAAAATCATAATCCAGGCGATGCAGTGGAGGCAGATTCCCCTCACTATACGCTCTGGCAGCTGCTCTATTATTTAATAAAGCATAGTCCGCCTGCTTTGAAAAATGTTTTTCGATAACTTCAGGGTACAAGGCATATGCCATGAAATAATTTTCATATCCATAAGCATAGTTAGATAATCTAGGAAACTTTATAAAACCATAACCTGTCTTAAGTATTCCTTCGCCATACTTAAGGCTCTGTTCAACTTCACCCTGGATAATTTCCTGTACACGCCTGTCTTCATCAAAGTCCGCAATATTTCTCTCTATCCTAGGGAACTTATGCTTCTGCATATGTTCTACTACTGCTTCAGGTGAATCTATGAGCATATTATCCAAAAAAATCTGCTCCGCACCTGTTGTAGCTCCATGTTCTGCATCCTCATATCCTTTATCCTTCATACTGAGTGGATTTTCAGCCAGGTACTGGTCCACAATATCTACTCCAACATTTTTAAGCATCCTTATATATACCTTCTCAGGATTTTTCATATAATCACCCGATTCACAACCTGCTAATTTCTCAATATGTGATTTTTGCATTAGATGAAATAAACCTGTTGGAATTCCCTTTGTCGGTTTTTGCATTATAATATCCATTGCTAGTTTGTTTTGTTTGTTAATAAATGAGTGTTTCATATTTATCTCCCCATATGTCCTGCAGTGTAACCTTTTGCAAAATTTGCTGATAGGAAATCGCTTTCGGCCCTCCGGGGCGTTGGCTCGGAGTTTGAAGCTGGAAGCGGTGATTTCCATGCCCAGACGCTGCCAGATCGGGCTTTG
>CAZANH010000073.1:0-14419 GCA_964486515.1 uncultured Eubacteriales bacterium | reverse complement strand
TCCCATTTTTGAAGCGGTTATTTTCTGATATTGCTACGTTGTCGTCAATCGCAATACGACAGTATTACTCAATCCTCCGCCTTGCACTATCAAAAAATTTCTCCCTTCAAAATCGGGTGTTATTATTCTGTCATTCCTAAGTAGTTTGCATTGAAGAATATTTTCCTGAAACAGGGGGATGAAGGCTTTATGGGAAATTAATCATTTGAACGATATCTTTCCCTATTTTTATGGCATAATTTTGCCCTCTGTCTTCAGGATAAATTTGAGACATGCTGGCAATATAAAGGTTTTTCACAGGAGTTTTATAATCAGGAATTTTTTTTGAATATCCTTTAACTACTACAGGTTGAGCATATCTTGCTCTGTATAAACGTTTTTCTTTTATGTTTTCTTCGTTCCATAATGGAAACATTTTTTTAAGGCTTTTAAAAAATATAGTTTCAATCTCACTATCCTGTAAAGTATACAACTCGTTATTTTCATCCAGATATCTGGACAAATATACTATATTGGAACCATACCTTCCGTCTGAAATAAGATTTGTATGCTCAATTACCAAAACAAACGGCATTTCTTCCTGAGCAACTGTAATCCAGTAATAAGGTGACAGCTTAACATCCAATTCAAGCATCAGGCATATATTCGATCTGTATTTAATACCTTTAAGTCTTTTCTTGTAATCATCCGGGAGTGGAGTATCCATTTTTGCGAATATTTCAGGTGATGTAGTAACTATAATGCTGTCAAAGTTTTTTAAACCATCAGTAAACACTATGTCAAGTGTACCATTTTCTCCATTTCTCACTCCTGTTGCTTTTCTTGAGCATTCTATACTGCCACCCATGGATTTTATTCTCTCCGCAAGCTTTTTAAACATGATTCCAAAGCTTCCGTTAACATATCCCAATAACTCCTTATTAACATTTTTCCCTCTTGTTGAACCCCTCAGCTTAAATTTATTCCATATCCATGTACCGGATATTTTATCTGCATCATTATCAAACTTGGATTTTAAAAGAGGCCCCCATACCTTTTCATAAACATCACTTCCTGCATTATTGATTATCCATTCTTTTGACGTTATATTTTCAAGTTTGGACCAATCCTTTATGAATCTGGCCTTATAAACCATAAGGCCCATCCTTAACCTGTCGTAAAATGAAAGTTCCTTAAAGCGTACCAGAAGATCTGCAGGTGATGTCATCGGATAGAACCTGTTATTGATGTAAATACCGTTTAAAGGGTTTTCCCACTTTAAATATATATCAAGATCAAGTTCTTTCAACAATTTTATAATATAATTATCACTCGTAAAAATATGGTGGTAGAACTTTTCCAGCTGCTGTCCTCCTACATTTACTGTATCAGCAAGTCCCCCTATAGTATTACTTTTTTCAAATATTGATACAACATGCCCTTTTTTTGACAGTTCATAACCCGCCGTAAGACCTGTTGCACCAGCACCTATAATACCTATTTTCAACCACTTGCCTCCTTTTAATAAAATTTATTATTATTATATCAATAATACTGATAAAAACAAATAGTTACCATTCACAGCCCTTTTCATCTACTTGAAGAAATATTTTCGTGAAATACATAGCGAAAGGTTCTTAGAGGCTGTTTGTGAAGCAAATATAATATCAAATCATTGTTTGAGTTGAATGCATTCCCGTTATATTTTTAAGCATTCAGCGAGTTTGATTTGACATGTAAGGCTGAACTCACAGCCACTCGAACTTGTAGCGTTCATTTCATGAAAATATTCTTCGAGCTAAGGGGGCTGTGAATACTAACAATAAATAAGCAAACAAGGGGGCATGTCAACATAATACTTGAAGATTTAAATACTGTATAATATAATATAAAAAGTGTACTTAAATAATAAGAAGGAGAAAGAGAAGGAGAAAAAATATGAAACGTGTATATAATTTTGCAGCAGGTCCTGCTACACTTCCTGAAACGGTTTTAAAAAAAGCTGCCGATGAAATGCTTGATTATAAAGGTACAGGTATGTCTGTCATGGAAATGAGCCATCGTTCAAAAACTTACCAGGCAATAATAGATGATGCTGAGGGAAGGTTAAGGAGGCTTATGGGCATCTCTGATAATCACTCTGTATTATTCCTTCAAGGGGGTGCTTCACAACAGTTTGCAATGATACCAATGAATCTTATGACAAATTATAAAATATCTGATTATGTTAATACCGGTAACTGGTCTGAAAAAGCAATCACCGAAGCTAAATTGTTTGGAAAGGTAAACATAGCCGCCTCTTCAGAGGATAAGGGATTTACGTACATACCCGAAGACTATGTTCTTTCATCACAATCCGATTACGTACATATAACCACAAATAATACAATAGAGGGAACACGCTACATTAATATTCCCGATACCGGCGATATTCCCTTGATTGCCGATATGTCAAGCAATATATTATCAGAATATACTGATGTGGAAAAGTATGGGCTAATTTATGCCGGAGCTCAGAAAAATCTGGGCCCTGCAGGAGTTACAATTGTTATAATAAGAAATGACCTTCTCAACAGATATTCCGAGGATATACCAATAATTCTAAGGTATGAAACCCATTCGAAGAAAAAATCCCTTTACAATACACCGCCCTGCTATAGTATATATATTATGGGCCTTGTTTTTGAATGGCTCGAAGACGAAATAGGAGGCGTTTCAGTAATTGAACAACTTAACAGAAAGAAGGCCAGAATTCTTTACGATTATATCGACAATTCAGAATTTTATAAGTCACCCGTAAAAAATGAGAACCGTTCTCTTATGAATATACCATTTACATTGGCAGACAATGAATTAAACGATAAATTTATAGCGGAAGCAAACAATGAAGGCCTTACATCACTCAAAGGGCACCGCTCCGTCGGAGGTATGAGAGCAAGTATATATAATGCAATGCCATTGCAAGGTGTTGAAAAACTGGTCGATTTTATGAAATATTTTGAAGAAAACAACGGATAGGAGAAAATAATGTACAAAATTAAAATACTTAACAATATTTCGAAGAACGGTATGTTGCTTTTTGACAATAATTACGAGATTTCAAATGATTCAAATAATTATGATGCAATAATCGTTAGAAGTAACAACATGCACGAAATGGAATTTCCGAATTCATTAAAGGCAATTGCACGTGCAGGTACTGGCGTTAATAATATTCCTCTTGATAGATGTACAAATAAAGGAATTCCCGTTTTTAATACACCGGGTGCAAACGCAAATGCAGTAAAGGAACTTGTAATTGCATCACTTTTTATATCGTCTAGAAATTTGATAAAGGCAATTAACTGGGTACAAACACAGAGTATTAAAAATACAAATATTACAAATATAATCGAGAAGCAAAAATCCCGTTTTAAAGGGCCGGAGATAAAAGGTAAAACTCTTGGAGTCATAGGATTGGGTGCTATAGGTGTGATGGTAGCAAACTCTGCGTTATCTTTAGGTATGAATGTAATTGGTTTTGATCCGTTCATATCAATAAATGCTGCCTGGGAACTTGAAAGTTCTGTTGAAAAAGCTCCAAACCTTGAGCATTTAATATCTATTTCTGACTATATAACAGTTCATGTTCCTTTAAACAATGAAACTCGAGGTATGATTAACCGTAAGAACTTTCAAATAATGAAAAAAGGTATACGGCTGATTAATTTTGCCCGCGGAGGTCTTGTTATCAATAATGACCTTTTAGAGGCAATCAATAATAATATAGTTGAATGTTATATTACTGATTTTCCTGATGAACAATTACTTTACAATGAAAAAATTATTACTGTTCCTCATTTGGGTGCATCTACTCCTGAATCTGAAGAAAACTGTGCTGTAATGGCTGTAAGGCAGATTCGCAATTATCTTGAGGAAGGAAATGTTAAAAACTCTGTTAATTTTCCGGAATGTGAACAAAACATAAACGGAAGCACCAGAATAACTGCTTTACATGATAATATACCAAATATGTTGGGACAGGTTACAACCAAACTTGCACAACATGATATTAACATAACCAATATGATAAGCCGTAATAAAAATAACATTGCATATACAATGATTGATATTGATGGCCAAATTCCTGATGAGCTTCTTAAATATATAAAAAATATTAATGGTATAAAAATGTTGAGGGTAATAAACCATACCGTAGCCTTCGGTGCCACTTGAACTTGTAGCGTTCGTTTCAGGAAAATATTCTTCGAGCTAAAAGGGGGACCGTGAATAGTAACAATTATTTAAATTTATTTGTAATTATTTGTTTATTTATATTGAAAAATCCAACTATTTGATGTAAAATAGAATTGGACAAAGTATCTTTTACTTATGACAAAATGTCAGTAAATGTTAGGTGGGGTTATTTTATGAATAATTCGCAAAGTGAGGTTTTACTTGGGCACAAAATAGCTTTGATAAGAGAACAATTGGATGAACTTATTCAAAAAACTTCAATAACATCCGGCACAGTACTAAAATTAAGCCATAAGCTTGACAAGCTGATAGTAAGATATTACAATCTTAATTCAAAAAGGCCTGTTTCTTATAAAACATCACAAAATCCAAGTAGGAAAATAACTATCTGAAACAGGTAAGCGGGAACAAAAAGATAGCGAAGGGCACGCAGAGGCTGTTTTTGAAGCAAATATAATGTCAAATCACTGTTTGAGCTGAATGCTTTCCAGTTATATTAATTGAAGCATCCAGCAAGTTTGATTTAACATGTAATGCTGAATTTACAGCCTCTTGATGCCCGCAGCATTTTTTCATAAAGATATTTCTTCAATTGGTATATAAGGTGGTACCTGAATAAGACACAAGTACCCGAATTTACTAATTACAGTAATACTCTTAAAATATTGACATAATACCATAAATAATATATTATATAACATAATATATTATTTATGTCAATATACTGACACTTTACTACAATTATGTGTTTGGGAGTATTGTAATGAGAAAAATATTTTTAATAATGGCAGATACGGATGTGGAATATATTGAGAGACTGTCTGTATTTATTATGAACAATTATCCTAATAGATTTAAATTAACCTGTTTTACAAACCCTGCTAAATTAAAGGAATTTCTAATATACAACAAAGTAAAGACAGATATAATTGCTGCCGAGACCGTATTTTACAATAATATTCCTAAGGATTATAGCAACTTTACAAAAATAATTTTTTCTGAGGGAAATGTTCAAGGCATATCCAGTAACGGTAAAGGTTATATATTAAATAAATATCAACATGGTGATCAAATTGTAAGGGATATCATTTCTATTTATGACAAGACATGTAATACCTCTTTTGCCTCATTGTCGGGAAATACAAAAACCAAAACTGTTTTTGTGTACTCACCTGCAGGAGGTACAGGTAATACTGTTTTATCTTTAGGGCTTTCCATACTGGGAGCACGTGAGGGTTTAAATATTTTTATACTTAGTCTCGAATACCTTGGTTCAATTTCATTATATTTAAATGACTCAAACAATAATAGTACACTTTCAAATATTCTATATTATATGGAAGAAGATAATTCAAACATTTCACTTAAGATTGAATCACTGAGAAGTGTTGATCCATATTACGGTATTCATTTTTTTTCTCCTCCCGAATGTGACATGGAAATATTACAGGCAAATAATATTGTTATAGAAAACCTAATAAATGGATTAAAAAATTTAATGTATTATGATTACATAATTGTTGATATACCATCATTTTATGGGATATCTCATATAAAATCTTTTTATTTGGCGGATATAATATTCTGTGTAATCTGCAATGACCCTGTATGTCTTCATAAATACAGGAGATGGAAGGTCCAGGCATCCTTATTACTTAAAGATGAGGATATAAATCAACTTGACAATATCAGTATAATTTTGAACAAATACCGTGGAATAAGGCTTGATACAAATGAGTTACCTGATACAAATATTGATTTTACAGTACCTGCATTTGACAATGCCCAAAATAATATTTTGATATCATCGTTAACTTCACCATCAAACCCTTTTAGTAACAGTATCCTTGATATAGTGAAGAAATCTTTTTTTAGGGGATTGAAGCATGAGTAAAAATATTAAAATTGAATTAGTTAATAAAATACGACAAATGGTAAGCCAAAATATGGATTTGGGGAAAGACATTGATGACGAGGAAATACGGGAACTTATTACGCAAAGTGTTTTTGAATTATCACATCAATCATATTTAAACCTTGAACAGAAACGTGAACTTACAGATACTGTTTTTAATTCAATGAGAAGATATGGTATGCTGCAGCCTCTTCTTGATGACAAAAGTATAACGGAAATAATGATAAACGGTCCTGAAAATATTTTTATCGAAAAAAGCGGAAGATTATTTAAAACAGAATTAAGTTTTGAAACACAGGAACAGTTCGAAGATACCATACAATCAATAGTTTCAGCTGCAAACAGGGCCGTAAATGAAGCTAACCCGATAGTTGATGTTAGGTTAAAAGATGGGTCAAGAGTTAATGTTGTTCTAAATTCAATAGCGCTAAATGGCCCTGCTATGACAATAAGAAAATTTCCAGAAAAAAATTATTCCATGCAGCAATTAATATCTTTCGGTACACTTAATGACGAAACTGGGGAATTTCTTGATACCCTTGTAAAGGCAAAATATAACATATTTATATCAGGAGGTACAGGTTCCGGAAAAACCACGTTATTAAATGCATTATCTGATTTTATCCCTGTAGATGAGAGGGTTATTACAATTGAAGATACTGCAGAATTAAAAATGCATCATATGAAAAATCTTGTAACACTTGAAACAAGAAATGCAAATACGGAAGGTAAAGGTAAAATAACAATTTCCGATCTTATCAGAACCTCGCTTCGTATGAGGCCTGAAAGAATAATTGTAGGTGAAGTACGAGGGCCTGAAGCGCTCTATATGCTTCAAGCTATGAATACCGGTCATGATGGTTCTATTTCTACCGGCCACGCAAATTCATGCAAGGATATGCTTATGAGACTTGAGACAATGATACTTGAAGCAGCTCCAATTCCTATTGAAGCGATAAGGCACCAGATTGCATCTGCTATCGACATTGTAATTTTTATTGCAAGACTCAGGGATAAAACAAGAAGGGTTATGGAAATATCGGAAGTTGAAGAGGTAAAAAACGGTGAGATAATATTAAACCCTCTTTACCTTTTTGAAGAGTATCAAAACAAATCAATAGATAATAAAACAGTTTCAGGCGTATTAAAAAATACAGGCAGTGAAATGCTTCATAAAAATAAATTCAAGATGGCAGGTATTGACTATGGCAAATATACTGACAGACTATAACACATATAAAATGAACATATACAGTAAGATACTTTATTTTATACAGGCAGCTGTGTTTATTTACCTTTTCGCTTACATGTTTTACAGAAATCATTTAATATCTGCTTTTTTATGTATATTTGCCGGCTTTTACCCTGGAATAAAAACAGCAGTTATTATTAGAAGAAGAAAGAATGCACTTTCCGCGCAGTTTAAAGACATGCTTTATTGCCTTTCTTCATCAATTTCAACAGGTAAACCTGTAGAGACATCTTTTAAAGACGCTTTACGGGATTTGAAAGTAATTTATCCCCAACCTGAAGTTTTAATAGTAAAGGAAGTTGAAATAATTATCAGAAGAATGGAAATGGGTGAAACAGTTGAATCAGCTATTTCAGACTTAGCGAACAGATCACATAACGATGATATAGAAAATTTTTCATCCGTTTTTAAAATATGCAAAAGAACAGGAGGCAATTTGGCAGAAATTATGAAAAATACTTCAAATATAATCTCAGATAGAATTGAAATATCTTCCGAACTTGAAACATTGATTGCTCAGAAAAAATTTGAGCAAAAACTTTTAAATATAATACCTGCATTTATAATAATTTTTATTTCCGTATTTTCTAAGGATTATATTGAGCCTGTATATAATACGGTTGCAGGAAGGCTTGTTATGACTGTATCAGCATTACTATGGTTAACGGCTTGGCTCGTATCATCAAAAATAACTGATATAAGGTTGTGATATTGTGTTACCCCTTATTTATATGGTTTTATTACTATTTGCAATTAAATTATCATACTCGAAATACAGCGAGTTTATTCTGCCACTTGATAAAAAATCATATCCGTTAAAAACGTTAATACCTGTAGGCCTTATTATAATTGACCTGTTACGAATTAAAACATCAGGTATGTTAAACAGACAGCTTATTATAAAAATATCGGAGCTTTATGGTACACAGAATGCAGCTTATTATTCAAAAATTTACTATGCAAATATAATTGTATATATGCTTGCAGGAATATTATTGATAATGATTGCAGGTAGTTTTACAGGTACTGATATTGAATTTTGGGTTTTTTCAGTTTTATTAATTGCCGGAATCTATTATTCAAGTGAAAGGGAAATAGATAAAAGATTAAATAACAGAAGAACTGAAATAAGACTTGGTTTTCCTGATTTTCTAAACAGCCTGACATTACTTGTAAATGCAGGCTTAACTGTTGTAAGAGCATGGGAAAAAGTTTCATCTAATAAACAAGATGATAATAATGCTCTTTATCGCGAACTTAATCTAGTAATATCAGAAATTAATTCCGGAATACCGGAATCCAAGGCCTATGAGAATTTTGCGAAGAGGTGCAGAACTCCTGAGATAACCCGCTCCGTTTCTGTAATACTGCAAAACCTTAGAAAAGGAAGTTCTGAAATAGTATCTGTACTGAGGGTTCAGGCAAATGAATGCTGGGAAATGAGGAAATCTGTTGCAAAAAAACTTGGAGAAGAAGCTTCATCAAAACTTCTTTTTCCCATGATGCTTATTTTTATTTCAATCCTGTTGATAGTACTTACACCGGCTGTTTTATCATTGAGACAGGTTTTGAATTGAAAATAAATTTTCATACAGAGGAGGTGATGTCATAATGAAAAAGTTTGTAACTGTTTTTAAGAATGAAGACGGACTGGGAACGGTAGAAATAGTTATTATAATTGCAGTACTTGTAGGAATAGCTCTTATATTCAGGGATGCATTAATCAATTTTGCAACACAGATAATGAAAAATGTTTTTGGTGAAGAATCCATAATAAATGATTTAAACAGCAGTAATATAAGGCAGGATAATATCATTAAGTGATGAATTCACAATTTGATTTGGGGTGTGGGATTCTTATGACAGGATATGATTTTAAAACTGCATATAAAAGTGATGCTTCAGGCAGCTATATTGTAATAGAGATTAACGGTAATTCGGAAAACATCATTCGCTACCAGGCAGAAATTGTTTCAAATAATCAAATACATGGCATTTTACCATTTAAGCTAGTACAAAAAAATGAATTGATACAGTTAAAATATGATATAACTTCTCTTTTACGTTTTAAGGATTTTATCTCCAAAAGCAATATTGCTAATGAAATACCACATATACTGTCAGGTATATGTAATGCAGTACTTGAATCGGAAGGATTTCTCCTGGATGAAAACTGCTTTGTCTTGCAGCAGGAGTTTATTTACATAAATCCTGCATCCCTTGAGGTTTATCTTGTTTATATTCCTATAAAAAGAACTGATGATATAAGCAGGTCTTTTAAGGAGTTAATTTCGGATATCATAAATGAAACATTGGAATGTAAGCAATATAAATCACAAAACTATTTTAAAACGATAACCGGGTTTTTACAACATGATGGTTTTACTATACTCAAATTTAAGGAATTGTTACAAAACGTATCTAACACGACCAACATAAAGGAAGAGCCATATCATTTGGATGTAAGCCTTTACACAACACTGGAATCAAATAAACCTGCCAACAATGTTAAAAAAAATATCGAGTTAGATAATAATATATTTTACAACTTTTTTAAACATGTATTTAAGATAATACCCAAAAGAGAAGGAAATAATAACTCAACATATGATAAACCTAACATTGTTGATTCCACAACAATTGCAGATACGGTACCATTATCACAACAAGAAATTTATCAACCATTCCTTCTTTTTGGAAATGGTGAAAATAAAGTAAAAATCAAGGTTATATCGGATAACTTTATGCTTGGGCGGCTTATACAAAAGGTAGACTACGTCATTGACAGCAAAGCTGTCGGGAAAGTACATGCATGCATACGGTCAAGGCATGGCAGGTATTATATTGTTGATTTAAATTCAAAAAACGGCACATTTATAAATGGTACAAGAATTGAAAGCAATATTGAGTATGAAATGAAGGATAAGGATGAAATATCTCTTGCCAATATTGAATTTACATTTTTATTTCCCTCTTCTTAACCCTAAGCCTTTCTATTGCTCTTGCCAGAGCTGCCTGTGAATGCATATATTCCTTATGAGCAAGCTTGTTTCTGAGTCTCTCTTCTGCTCTTATTTTAGCTGCTCTCGCCCTGTTTGCATCTATTTCATGAGGCCATTCCGCTGTATCTGCAAGAATTACCGTACTATCCTGTTTTATTTTCATAAAACCTTCCGATAAAAAAGAAGTATTCCATTTACCATCCTGCAGTATCCTGGCCGGTCCCACTGCAACAACCACAAGCATTGGAATATGCCCGGCAAGCACACCTATCTGTCCTTCAGGCGTATTAACAACTATCATTTCCACTTTTCCCGAAAAAAATATTCTTTGAGGTGTAACAATTTCCAGGTTGAATACAGGATGATCCATCAGCTATCACTCCTCACTGTTTTCTGCATTTTTATAAACTTCATCAATAGTACCGGTCATATAAAACGCCGACTCAGGTATATTATCCATTTTGCCTTCAATTATTTCCCTGAATCCACGTATTGTTTCCCTAATTGGTACATAGCGCCCTTTATATCCTGTAAATTCCTCAGTTACAAAAAAAGGCTGTGACATATATCTGTGTATTTTTCTCGCTCTGTAAACCACCTGCTTATCCTCATCCGATAGCTCATCCATACCAAGTATAGCAATAATATCCTGAAGTTCCTTGTATCTTTGAAGTATCTCTTCAACACGACGTGCTGTATTATAGTGCTCCTCTCCTACTATTGCAGGATTAAGTATACGTGATGAAGATTCAAGAGGATCAACTGCAGGATATATACCAAGTTCGACAATTTGCCTTGAAAGTACCGTAGTTGCATCAAGATGTGCAAATGTTGTTGCAGGTGCGGGATCAGTCAGGTCATCAGCTGGAACGTATACTGCCTGTATTGAAGTGATAGAACCATTTTTAGTAGACGTAATGCGTTCCTGCAGTTTTCCAACTTCACTGGCAAGTGTAGGCTGATACCCTACTGCCGACGGCAGCCTGCCAAGAAGTGCCGATACTTCTGAACCCGCCTGAATAAACCTGAATATATTATCGATAAAAAGCAGTACGTTCTGGCCAAGTTCATCACGAAAATATTCTGCCATGGTAAGCCCTGTAAGACCCACTCTCATTCTTGAACCCGGTGGTTCATTCATTTGCCCGAATACAAGAGCCGTCTTTTCAAGAACATTAGACTCCTTCATTTCATTCCAAAGGTCATTTCCTTCCCTTGAACGCTCACCAACACCTGTAAATACTGAATATCCCCCATGTTCGGTTGCAATATTCCTTATAAGTTCTTCTATCAAAACAGTTTTTCCTACACCTGCACCTCCAAAAAGCCCTACTTTACCACCTTTTGCATAAGGAGCAATAAGGTCGATTACCTTTATTCCTGTTTCAAATATTTCAGTAGAAGTTTTTTGATCCTCAAAGGATGGGGCATGTCTGTGAATAGGAAGTTTTTTCCCTGTATTTACCTCACCAAGGTCGTCTATTGGTTCACCCAGTACATTAAACATTCTGCCAAGCACCTCCTTACCTACAGGTACCATAATAGGTTCTCCTGTATTATGAACGGCCATTCCTCTTTTAAGCCCATCCGTACTTGACATTGAAACACATCTTACAGTATTATTGCCTAAATGCTGTAATACTTCAATAACAATATTGTTTTCCTTGCCATTTATTAAAAGTGCATTATATATAGGTGGTACATTGCCATCTTCAAATCTGACGTCTATTACAGGGCCTATTATCTGTATAATTATACCATCATTGCTGTTCATTAACTTACATTCCACCTTTGTTATTATTTACATTATCTAAATACATACTAATTATAACGAGGCATAAGATACTGCCCACATCTGTTTTAATCATTTACTAAGTATTTCACTCCCTCCGATAATATCGGAAATCTCCCGGGTAATAGCCGTCTGGCGAGCTCTGTTATGCATAAGTTCAAGAGATTGCAGCATTTTATCCGCATTTGTTGTCGCATTATCCATTGCTGCCATCCTTGCACTTTGTTCACTTGTAAACGCTTCAACAAATGCACCGTACAATATTCCTTTTACATATTTTTTAATTAAAATTCCAAGGACAGCTTCCGAAGACGGTTCATAAAATATAGAGTAACCATTACTTTCGTTAATAATTTTTTCCTTTTCAATATTAAGTTCTTTTCTCAATGATTCCAAATCAATAGGAAGAAGCTTTGTATATGTTGGACGAAGGTTTAATGTTGACTTCATAACGGTGTAAACCAGATATACTTCTCCAAGAACATTTTTCATATATAACTCGGTAATCATATCTGCAATTTCCCTTGCCCTATAAACTGTTGGATTACACACAGGATAGTCAAAATCCTTATCTACCCTGTAATTCTCCCTTATAAAATGTTCTCTGCCCATTTGCCCTGCAACATATAATAATGCTCCGGGATTTTCCTTATAAATATGTTCCGTAAGTTCAATAATATTATGATTGTATCCACCAGAAAGCCCCCTGTCACCAGTAAGTACAATAAATCCTTTCGTTTTGTTCTCTTCCCCGTGGGTTACATCAAAAAACGGACTATCAATATTTATATTCTGCATAAGTATATTGGCAATTGTTTCCTTTACTTTTTCAAAATAGGGAAGGGTATGTTCAAGAAGAATTCTTGCCTTCTTTAACTTTGCTGCCGATACAAGCTTCATGGCATTAGTAATATGCCTGGTTTCTTTTATGCTTTTTATCCGTATTTTTATTTCATGTATATCAGCCATTACTTACATCACTTTCTTTTCGTTATCTTTATTATCTTTAACAAATTCTTCAATGGCTTTCCTTAAAATATCTTCTATTTCATCGTTTAAGTCTCCTGTTTTTATAATTTCGTCACTTATTACAGGATATTTTTCCTTTATGTATTTAACCATTTTAAGACAATATTTTTTAATTTGTTTTACGGGTATTCCACTAAGGTATTTGTTAGTAACAGCGTACAATATCATAACCTGTTCTTCAACCGGCATAGGTTGATTTTGTGGTTGCTTAAAAGTTTCCACAAGCCTTTCTCCCTGCTCCAATTTTTCTCTTGTAGCATTGTCCAGCTCGGAATCAAACCTTGCAAATACGGACAATTCTCTGTATTGCGCAAGATTTATCCTTAAAGGTGCAGCTATTTTCTTCATTGCATGAATTTGAGCTGCTCCGCCAACTCTCGACACTGATAATCCTACATTAATTGCAGGCCTCTGGCCTGAAAAGAATAATTCGGTTTCAAGATATATCTGCCCATCCGTTATTGATATGACATTTGTAGGTATATAAGCGGAAACATCACCTGTAAGTGTTTCTATAATGGGAAGGGCAGTTATTGAACCGCCTCCGTTTTTTTTATTAAGTTTTGCTGCCCTTTCAAGCAGCCTTGAATGCAGGTAGAATACATCTCCCGGATATGCCTCTCTTCCCGGGGGACGCCTTAAAAGAAGTGACATTGCCCTGTATGCAACCGCATGCTTTGAAAGGTCATCATACACTATAAGGACATCTTTATTATCTTCATACATGAAGTGTTCTGCAATTGCACAACCTGAATAGGGAGCAATATATTGTATTGTAGGCATTTGGCTTGCAGTTGAGCAAACTATAATTGTATATTCCATCGCTCCGTATTTTTCAAATATCCGTGCTACTTCCGCAATCGTAGATGCTTTTTGGCCTATTGCCACATATATGCAAATAACCCCTGAATTTTTTTGATTTATTATTGTGTCAACAGCAATTGCGGTTTTTCCTGTCTGCCGGTCACCAATTATAAGTTCCCGTTGCCCCCTGCCTATTGGAATCATGGAATCTATAGCAATTATTCCTGTCTGCAGCGGAGTATTTACGGACTGCCTTTCTATTATCCCTGGCGCGCCAAATTCAATAGGTCTTGTTTTTGTACAATTAATAATCCCTTTACCGTCAACAGGTTCACCAAGAGGACTTACAACTCTTCCAATCAATTCTTCTCCCACCGGCACATGAACCATACTTTTCGTCCTTTTTACCT
>CAZANH010000072.1:0-1877 GCA_964486515.1 uncultured Eubacteriales bacterium | reverse complement strand
TAATCTATTATTTGTTTTTCAATACCCTTATTTTTAACTACTATTTGCATAAGTCTTTTTGCTGAACCGGTAGGTTTTCTTGTGCCGCATTCCCAAGCTTCCACTGTTTTTTTTGAAACTCCAATAAAATCAGCAAATGTCCATTGTGTCATCTGTAATTCTTTTCTTATATTTTTTATATCTATTTTTGAATACTCCGGGATAGGTTCAATAACAATTTTTGTAGAACGGGCAGCGGACTTGTTACCTTTTTCATACTCTATTGCCTGTTCCAAACCTTCCTTCAACATATTAAAATATTCACTCATTGCTTTCACCTCGTAATTCATTCAGTAGTGTCTTAACAAATACTTTAAGCTGTTTCTTTTCATTCTGGGCCAAGGTGTCTTTCATAGATTTTGAATATACGCTGATTAAATATATCTTTTCATATAAAACAAAATCAACATATATTGTTCTTATACCACTTCTTTTACCTTTGTCAGAAAGCTTCCATCTTAATTTTCTCAAACCACCGGTTCCAGTTATTATACTGCCTGCATCAGGATAACCTGCCAAATACTCCTGCAATTCCTTTAATTCTAAGTCACTCAGACCCAAATCATACCATCTATTTGTAAACAATTTCGTTTCAATAAATTCTCTTTTCAATATTATTAACTCCTATATTATACCCTACATTGCAGGGTTAGTCAATATGTAAATTTATTTTGTCGTTTCACACAAGTTCGCAGTATAGACATTAGCTGTTCTTTATCAGTTTCAATCTGTTTTATGTAATTTTTCTATATACATATTACCACATTTTCCTACATTATTTCAATGGCTTTTTGTAAATAATTATGATACATTTATAATCTCAGACAGACCCGGATACCTATAGTAAGTAATCCTGGGTCTGTCATTTAAACTACCAGTTCCTCAAGCTCCTCTGCCTCAGTCACTTCACAATCCTTGATGCTTTCTGTTTCTTTTTCTATTGTATCATCCGCAATGATTTCATCCTTTTTATCCAGGTCAAGGAGGGCATTTAGTTCAAAAAGGCGGGAAAGCTTTGCTTTTAGCTCTTCCTCATGTGTGAATGGCTTTTCATACTCTGCTTTTGCATCTGCCATGTTTTTCTCGTATTCCTCAAGCCGGCTTTCAAGGTTTGTCAAACGATTTTCGAGATTTTCAAGCACATTTTCTATCCTTATCATATTACCATAAGAACTGTCACCAAGGTCAACCGAATATTTACTGTTTCCATGCAGGACTACTTCATAATTCTCGGAAAAAGGCTTGTATCTCAGAATTAACTCAAATCCTCTATAACTGCCGATATTTTTATCCTTACCAAGCTTGCCGATTTCCTCGAAATATGCTTTCATCCTCATCCCGGCCTGCTCACGCTCAGTATATATTTTACCGCCAAGTATGATAGAAAAGTCCTCTATCTTATTCTTATCACATAGTGCGATATCCTTTATCACACATTCCATGTCCTGGTTGACTTCCTTTATTTTTTTGGGATAATGCCAGGTGAAGGCATCCTGCAGGGAATAATGCTGATTGACATACGCTGTCTTTAGTATCTGCAACCTGCCAACTTCATTGTCCAGATCCATCTTCTGTTTTATCAAGGGATTTCCTGTGGCAAGAGCTTTAACCTCTGCAAAAGACAGGACTGTTTCATCCACGTCTTCACAGCTCCTGGAAACAGATTTGGATGTCATAACCTGAGAAATGAAGCGCTGCTTTTGCTCCACAAGCTGCCATAAGTAACTGTCGAAAGTATACTTTGTGACATACCGGTAGATGTAGACTTCATCATTCCTGTTCCCCTGGCGAAGTATTCTTCCCTCGCGCTGCTCAATATCGCTCGGACGAAAAGGGCA
>CAZANH010000071.1:0-2312 GCA_964486515.1 uncultured Eubacteriales bacterium | reverse complement strand
GTACAGGATGAACACGTAATACAGGTTTTTTCAGGTGAAATCCTGCCGGTTTTAAGCAGTTCATTTGCAAACCCCGGATATGCCAATGCGAGCCTTCCCATTCCTATTACGCCGCACTGTTTATTCTTAAGCATGGCCAGCCCGACATTTGCGGATATATGCCTGAGCCATGAATATCCTGTGCCCGCCACAACCATATTACCGAACGTACGGGCAATTTCTCCTGTAATCCGTATATTTCTTCCTATTAACTCAAGCGGGTTTACATCCGGTACGGTAAAGCCTTGTATCGGATGATCATAAGGCCTTTCTATATGCGGGTTGAAATACGGATTACCGGTACATATGTTAATCAATTTAACCCCAAGGCTTTCAAGTTCTTTTATCAGCATAACAGGCTCACTCAAATCCGGCTCCATGGAACCGTCTTTTTTCATTCCCCATCCGTATGGATAAGGATAAGCATCAAAAACATTAAGGCGAGTAGTTACGATCAGCCCCGGTATTTCTGTTTTAATACGTTTTACGGTATCTGTCAGAAACCTTGTCCTGTTTTCAAAACTTCCCGCATATTTGCTGCCTTCTCTCGTATGAGCCGACAACACTTCATGCAGCAGATAGCCATGGCAAGATTTAATATCCACCGCATCAAAGCCACATTCATAAGCAAGTTTTGCTGCAGCCAGATACTTATCCTGCAGCTGATCCATATATTCATCCGTTACAAGGGGATAATCCTCACTTAATCCATGTGTCGGGTCAAGTACCGGTGAATGATGCATTATCATTGGCTCCGGTTTCCCATGGGGTTTGCTGTATCTGCCGGAATGTGTTATTTGAAGTACTATAAAAGGTCTCTGCGGCCTGCCCTCTTCATCAAAGGAACTGCTTCTTATGGTATTTGCCAGTTTTTTAAATGCATACGCCGATTTTTCATTGATCATGAGCTGACGCGGATTTGCTTTTCCTTCAGGCGTAACTGCCGTTGCTTCAACCCAAATCAATCCGCTGCCCCCACCGGCAAACCTTTTATATCTTCTGAATGTCAATTCACCCGGGCTTCCGTCAGGGTTACCGTCACAGCCTTCCATAGGTTGAACGCACAGCCTGTTTGGGATTTTTTTCCCTTCCAATATAATTTTCGATTTCAGCAGTGAAATTCCTTCTTCTGTAACATCCTCCACAGGGATATCATGTTCAAGGTTTTCTATCCCTCTTTTAAACTGTTCCATTGTTTGAAATTCAAATGCATACTTGCTTTTTTCGATATCACTATTCATATTTTCTCTCACCCTTAAAATGGATTTTCTCTTTATAAAATAAATTTTTATGTTATAATAAATTATCTTTATTTGTAATGTTAATGTTTTTTTAGTTGAATTACTATAATTTATTTGCATAATAATTAGCGTTATTTGTTTTTTACAGGGGGAATATTAATTGGACAACACTACGGAAATGAATAATTCAGAATATCAAATAGACATAGTCTACAATGAAACCCATAAACAGCTTGAAATGAAAAAACATTTTCACAATTCACACCAGATAATTTATATTCTTGAAGGCAATGTGGAATTTAAGATCAATGAAAGGAAATATCATGTTGCCCAAAACAGCATCGTTTTTATAAACAATTTTGAATCACATGAACTAAAGGTAAAAGGAAGCACTTACAAACGATATTTTATACTAATAAAACCTGATTATCTGCAACATATTGTAAACGAACCACTGCTGCTTTCCATATTCAAGCACCGTCCTCCATCGTTCAATCACGTCATCCGGCTTGATGATACACAAAAAAATGAGGTTTCCGGTTTGTTCCTGAAAATATTTGATGAATATAAAAAGAGCAGCTTGTTTTTTAAAACGGTCATTGAGCTACATATAAAATTTTTGCTTGTGTTTCTGTATAGAAATTACAAAAAGAATTTTCCCGCAATTGCACAAAACAGTTCAACAAATATAATCCTGAACATCCAAAAATATATTGAGGAACATTATAATGAAGATATAACTCTTAAAAAACTCTCAAAACTTTTCTACACCGATATGTACTACCTGTCCCATTTATTTAAAAAATTAACGGGCTTTACTTTCAAGGAATACCTTATACTTCAGAGATTATCAAAGTCCAGGGATTTGCTCCTCTATACCTCTCAAAGCATCACACTTGTCGGCCTGAACTCAGGTTTTAACTGTGTTAACCATTTTATAAGAACATTTAAGAAATTTCAGGGCTTGACCCCCCTGCAATACAGAAAGAAACACCAGTTGACAAGGGGACGGGGTTGTTGACAACCTTCGGT
>CAZANH010000070.1:0-2836 GCA_964486515.1 uncultured Eubacteriales bacterium | reverse complement strand
CTTGAAATGAACGGCAAAGTGACAAAAGATAAAGATTAAATTATCTCTTCAGGTACCTGTATAACCCATTTTATTAACATAGGAATTTATCTCAATCGCAGGTAGAAAAGTTACAGAGTTAACAACACTGTTAAAAGGTATACCTAACACTCATATTCAGGCAGTTGACAACTATGCATATTCCTGTGATTTCGGACACTCAGTCCTGCTGAAAACGGACACCCAGTCCCGAGTTATCCGGACACCCAGTCCCGTTTAAAACGGACACTTTTTTCATCACCTATTTTCATGATCATATAATGCCTAAAATTAATTATTTTTATATTTCTTTCTCATTGATTCATGACCTTCAAGTTCTATCCTATGCGAACTGTGAACCAGCCTATCGAGGATCGCATCGGCAATTGTAGGGTCTGCTATTACATCATACCATTTATTTACAGGCAGTTGTGATGTTATTATAGTTGATCTTTTCCCATGCCGGTCTTCGAGTATTTCGAGCAACATTAATCGCTGGTTATTATCAAGTGGTTTCAAACCAAAATCATCCAGGATAAGTAAATCCTGTTTTTCAATTTTTCCTATTTCTTTTATATAGGTACCATCTGCTTTTGCAATCTTCAATTCATCGAACAATTTTGAGCAATTACGGTAAAAGACCTTATATCCTTGCATACAGGCTTGGTGACCAAGTGCTGAGGATAAAAAACTTTTTCCCAGGCCTGTGCTTCCAGAGATAATTATATTTTGTTTACTGGTTATCCAGCTGCAGGAGGATAATCTTAACATCTGATTTTTATCCAGTTCTCTTTTTGCAATATAATCTATTTGTTCCATGCTTGCCTGGTAACGAAACCGGGCTCTTGTGATTAATCTTTTAAGTCTGCGGTTGTAGCGGTCATCCCATTCTGCCTGTACTAAATGAGATAAAATTTCTTCTGTTGTAAAATCTTTATTCCGGCCTGTTTCCATTATTTCTTTGTAGGCCCGGATAAAACCGCTCATACGCATTTCTTCAAGTTTTTGAATTGTAGTTGTTTGATTCATAAAGTGTTAATTTTAATGATGATTATTTATAATTATCTTTTCCCCTTATATTTTTATGCAAAGGGAGTTTTAAATCAACAGGATTTTCCTGTTCCATTTTATGGATATTATTTTTAAGTGAGTTGCTGATAAACCGATAGGATATGGCATTATATTTTATTGCATTCTCACATACCTTTTCAAGATCTTCTTCCTTGTACTTTTTGCCAAGCTTCAACACTCCCATGCATGCTTTAAAAGCCTGCTGGGGATGTTGTTTACTTTCCAGCAATAACTCGATAAAAGTTTCTATAGAACCTCCCATTTTGGATGCCCATTTAATAAAGCGATCAGTATTCCATCCGTTTATAAACTGGTGATTGGCAGGCATATGATCATCTTCGGTAGAGTAATCATATTTTTTACGATTCCTTCTATGTAATGCAATGCGAACATTGTCGCTGAAGATCTCAACCATCCTGCTGGTATAAATCGTTTTAACCTTTTTACCCGTGTATTGATGCGGAACACTGTAATAGTGCTTGTCTTCTTTAAGATAAATATGATGATTAAACTCTACTCTGGATACCTGATAATGTTTTATCTCATATCTTTCTGCCGGAAGAGGTTGCAGTTCATTTTTCTCTATGTCATTAAATAACTCTCTGCGGCTCATGTCTCTTCTCTGGAAGTTAGTATTATTTAGTTTTTCCAGTTCTTCCAAGATGGCCTGATTTAGCTCTGCAAGTGAAAAAAATGTCTGGTTCCTTAATTTGGCAAAGATTTTTTGATAAACTATTTTTACTGCATTCTCAACTAACGGCTTGTCTTTTGGTCTGGCCGGACGGGTTGGCAAGATAACCGTGTTATAATGACGGGCAAGATCATAGTAAGTATCATTAAGTAACGGCTCATAATTACATGCTTCTGAAACAGCTGATTTTAAATTATCGGGACATATTCCACTGGGAGCTCCACCATAATATCTCCAGGCATTTTCATTGGCCCATATCCAGTCCTCTAATTTCTGACTTTTTACTGCCTCCACATAAATTAACTGACTGGCGCCAAGAATGGCTACAAATATCTCAGCACTTTGAATTTCACCGGTTTCAGGGTCCGTGTAATGCATCTTCTTACCAGTAAAATCAACATACAATAAATCACCAGCTTTATGCTCTATATGCATCCCGGCTTTTAATTTACTCTCCCACATACGATAATGATGACAAAATCTGGAATAGCTAAAGCCTTCGGGATTACGCTCTTTATATTCTTCCCATAAGAGATACAAGGTCACTCCGACACGGGCTAACTCCTTTTCATATTTAGGAAACTCATTTGCAAGAGATTCATACATCGGATTGACCGATTTGTTACTCTTTTCAAAGAGACGTACAACCTCTGCATCACTCATATGGGTAAAATCATAATAGGATAACCCACTGCGTTTAAACTCTGCCAGGTACTCTCCAACGCTTGTTTTGCTTATCTGAAGAGCGTTAGCTATTTTTCTGACACTAAACTTTAACTCCTGGCGCAATCGAAGTATTTCTCTAATTTTTTCCACATTAATTCTTTGTCTTGGCATTTAGTTCCTCCTGTTGATTTTTGTTTAATTTTTAAAATCAACAGAAATACAAATAATCAGTGGAAAATAAGTGATCATTAGTTAAGGAATCAGTGCTGTCCGCTTTCAGCAAGAATCACTGTCCGCTTTAAACCGGCCGGCCGTCCGTTTTCCTCAAGAATACTTGTCCGTTTTGAACAAGAATTGGTGTCCGCTTTCCTCAGGAATTAGTGTCCGCTT
>CAZANH010000069.1:0-7534 GCA_964486515.1 uncultured Eubacteriales bacterium | reverse complement strand
CTGTCCGATATAACTCTCAGTTTGCTGATTTGACCTTCAAAGCCCTGTATAAACACTCCGTCTATTTCCATATTACCCCACCATTGCTGCTGTTCGGTAAAATCCTCGGGTTTTTTCCCCAACGCCGTTATCACATCTATTACAGTACTGTTTTCTATCGCCAATTTCTCAATACCTGCCTCATCCGGATATATCCACTTTGTTTGATCTCCTGACCCACTGCCGTATTTTGTTGTCATCCTTGAATCAACATGCTCCCATTCGTTATTAATGTATTTAAGGTATATATTTAATCTTGCTGCATCACTGTAGAGATTCTTAATCCCAATTGGAAACATGTACTCCCCGACCTTGATTTGTATGTCACAGCTCACATTCAAATAACTATCCCCATTAATTTCCACAAGTCTGAAATCTCCTGTATGATGAAGAAGCGTACTCTCATCCTTAACTTGCTCACTGAACACAAGCAGTTTCTGAGGCACCGTACACTCACTCTCGAGTGACAACTCTTCCTGACCGGATATATAACCGCATTTAAGGATATTGCCGCTCAGCTGGTATGAAATATTGTTGATAAACCCAGCATTAAGAAAGTAATCATAAATCTGGACGAATTCACCCTTTTCAATCCCAAATAATAATCCGAATTTTGTTCCCCTGGTTCCTGATACATATATTTCCTTCTTACCATCCCCTGTTATATCAGCTGTGGTTAAGTCATGGATTTCATAGTACCCAGGAAGTTTTTTACTCTTAATTATTTCTCCTGTTACGTTATCCACAATAAATAACAGGCGGTTCCACAAGCCGATTTCACACAAATAAGCAGTCTCATCTGTATTGGCCGCAGTAAAGCTTCCTGCAGCTCTTTTATAATCCCAGGGCATGTAATGGTTATCACCAATCTTAATGGAGGATACTCTCCCTTTCTCATGCTCAGCCAAAACCTGTCCGAATTCATATATGTATTTGGTATAATCAGTCTCCTGCCTGACTATATAGTTGTCTCCATAATATTCCAACAGGGTTTCCAGTGAATTGTCCTCAATAGGTAAAATACTTTCAATGGCTTCGATATCAATTTCCTGTTCAATCCTGCCGCTGTCCCACAACAGTTCCCTGGTTTGAATGTACTTAATCAGTGATTCCGCACTGTCCAGGGTTATCTTTCTGTCCGGTTCCTCGGAAAAATAGCACTCCTCAAATACTACTCCCTGACATGCAAATAGCCTGAAACCTCCGGTAGCAGTAAATTCAGTGTTATGAAACCGGCAGGTGTTCAGTTTTTCCATATCAAGTATACTGTAGGAACAGTCAACAACAGCAGAATTATTTATTTTTAGATTGTCAGAGTTTTTTATTACAAGGCCATTAAAGCCACAGCCAAACAACCTGCAGTTGTCAATTTTAACATTACTAACACTTGTAAGTCTCAGCACATCCCCAGAACAACCCGTTGACCTGGGATTATGCCCAATATTGAAATTTGCCAGGCTTATGTTCTCACAGTTTTCCAGAGATAAAACACAACCATCCAGGTTATCAGTAATAAAATCAATCTGTTGCCCGTCTGAATCCGCCATCCCTATTAACTGAACATTCTCCAGGTTCTTGAATGTAATAACACTCCGGTTGAAATTTATTTGATAATCCGATTCTGAAAATTTTGAATTATCGCTTCCCCGCTCAAGCTCTTCCGCTGTGAAAGCATCGTAAAGGTCATAATTTCCGGGGTACAGCCTTATTACCCTGTCTGAACCGATTGTATCTATCAGTTCCCCTGCATTATGAACATCGTATTCCACACCGGTGGTTTCCACAGGACTTGTATCGGATGTGCCGGCTGACGTATTTTCGGCAGCAATATCGGTTGCAGATACCTGTTCGTCATTATCCCGTTCAGTCCTTGAGCCGCTGCAGGCATTAAACATAAGGATTAATACAATTACCATTAAAAAAACATATGAAGTTCTTTTCATAACAACCTCCCGTTTTCAGTATATAGTTTACAGTGAACTGCTTTATCCTGACGCATTATTAACTTACATGTGCCTATTCCCAAATAGGATGTCAATAAAATTCATAGTTCCATCCTGCAACTCACATTATTGTTTGCATAAATTCATCCTCACCTATGATTTTTATTCCAAGTTCTTTTGCCCTGTCAAGTTTGCTTCCCGCTTCTTTACCTGCTAAAACATAATCTGTCTTTTTGGACACACTTCCCGACACTTTGCCTCCAAAGCCCTGTATAATGTCGGAGGCCTCTTTCCTTGTATAACTTTCCAGTGTCCCTGTCAATACAAATGTAAGACTGGTAAACCTGTTGTCATTTGACTTTTCCTTTTTGATGCTTTTTAAATTTACAAACCGGGCATTTTTCTGGCATTCCGAATACACTTTCTGCACCGGTCATGCTCTGCATGTCAACCTCAACTACCTCAGGTATTATGTCTCCAGCTTATCTTACCGATACAGTATCCCCAATCCTTATATCCTTTTGCCTTATGTAATCCATGTTATGCAGGGTAGCCCTGCTTACGGAAGTACCCACAAGCCTTTTACAAAACTGATAATAAGGTTGCTTATGGATCCACTTTTTCTATTTTAACAATTGGTAATCATTTCTGCAATACATTGTTGGAAAATTGCAACACTAAGCTGCCCTTTTTCGATAGAAACAACACACAGACCTTGCACACCTTTACTAAGACGCGTTGTTATCTGTTGTATCGGCGGAGTCAAGGATGGACTTACCAACTCAGACTTTTTTTCTAAGCATTTCATACTCTTCTCTAGTTGTTTCAATATCTTTCAGTATCTTTCTTATTAGACCTCTTCCCAAATCCTCACTATTAGGGGCAACGAATAATTGCAGTAATTAGAGCAAATTTCGCAATACATCTTGTCAGGAGACAAAAAATATAATATTATGTCTACAAAAAAAGAAAGGCCCTAAAGAGGGCACTAAAACCTTATGTATATAATATTACAAATTGGCGCAGTAAGCAAGAGTTTTTTTTTTGAAAATAGAATAGATTTAGTGGAATACACAAGCCTTAATAATATAAAAAGCGAGATTGGTTTTTCTGAAGGTGAAAAGCTTGTATTAAACGGTTTTAATAAAAGGTCTGCAAAATACATCTCTGATGCATGTCTTCATTTTGGCAACCTGTATATCAGGCGGCTTAGATGGACCAGACTTGATGACTCTATTGAGCATATATACTTGGCTCCTGATTTTGCATTGCCATATTTCAAGTTTTCTCTTGATGATTACGAACACTTTATCAAGTATGAGAGCAATAATAATTATCTTGAAGGTATTGAAGATCCGCAGGGTGTTGTTGACTCAGATTTGGAAATAGAAAGAGATCTTGTGCGTCTGAATAAAAAGATAGAGGATCTTCAGGTGGTGGGTAGCATAAACTCAAGGTTTACTTCGCTTCTGGGGAACGTTACGATATCTGACGAATATCTTACGGTTGAAGGTACCAAATATGCTGCATTATGGAGTGTAATCAAAGGGGGAATGTATAATACTCGAAACCTCCGACGTATATTCTCCGTGTATGCGTTCAATGTATCAAAACAGGTTTCTTGCCTTTGCCAACAACTTTGCAGGTATCCCATGCTACAGGAATAAGATATTGAAATGACGGGTACCGGAATAGGGATAACTTCTAGTTTTATGTGTTAATATTAAACATATAATTCAGTATGTACCATATATTTATGTATAATTTGCATTTTTTACTTTATACAGGAAGCATATATTCATGTTTATCGTAACAGGTTTTATGTCAACCTTATTTCACCGGTTAAATAAATCCTCTATCCCTTAAAGTTCAATTTAATGTTCGAACACCTCCATATATAATGATTTTTGGAAGGGAGGTGATTACATGCTTGACAACAATTTTAACATTGAACCGACAGATGCGGTGGGATTATTCAAGTACAAGGTTATAGCACCATTGCTTGATGCTGATGAAGTATATATTACAGCCATGGTTAAAGAGATATCGTCAAGGACATTTACCGACGAAGTGAAGGGCAGGCAGGTAAGGGTCAGTGAGCGTACAGTATACCGCTGGCTGTCCCTTTATAAAAAATACGGGTTTAACAGCTTAAAGCCGGTTGCAAAGGGTACAAAAGGTAAATTCAAGGTTTTTTCGAAGGAATTAATCGAAAAGATAACTGATATCAAAACTAAAAATATTAAGGTTTCTGCCCGCAAGATCATTTTCATGCTGGAAAAATCGGGAAATGTGGAAAAGGACATGCTCAAAGAAAGGACTGTAAGCAGGCTTTTAAACGTGCTAGGATATACAAGGTCTGCCCTGTCCAGTGAGACCAGGGTATACAAAAAGCTTGTATTTATACGGATCAACCAGCTGTGGCAGGGAGATGTATGCGAGAAATTTCATCTGTACAACAAGGAAGGCAGCATGACCAAGGTATACCTGATAGGGTTTTTAGACCATTTTTGCAAGAGGTTCTATGGACAGTTTTACGTGGAGGCAAACCTTGCAAGGCTCATGGATGTCTTAAAGCTATCTGTCACAGTGATGGGACGTCCTGACAAAATTTACCTTGACAATGCAAAGATATATATTTCCGACCACTTCAGGCTTATATGTGCTAGGCTTGGAATAAGGCTAAGCTATAGTACACCCTACCACCCCGAAGGGAAAGGTGCGATTGAGAAATTCTGGCAATATCTGGAGTTAGACTTTCTGCCTGACGTAAGAAGAAGAAAAATCAGCGATATCAGGGAACTTAACGAATATTTCTTCGCATGGCTTCATGAGGCATACCACAACAAGCCGCATGAAGCACTTGATGGCCTCACCCCAATGCAGAAGTGGGATGAAAGTATTAAGCAGGGGGCAAAAATCAATTTTGTTACCCCTTCTGAACTAAAGGATGTCTTCCTGTACAGGGAGGAAAGAAAGGTTAGTCCTTATGGGGTGATTTCACTTGAAAAGAATACGTACGAAGTAGATGCTGCACTTGTGGGACAGAAGGTGGAGGTAAGATTTGACCCCTTCGATTTAAGCAAAGTCTTTATCTACTACAAGGATAAATTTTATGGTTCGGCAAGGTTGATAGACCTGACAAGGGAGAAGCATTCCCAGCTTGGTAATGTAAAAAAGGACCCGGAAGTTCTTTCTTCTTTCAGCATAGATTATCTCAATATTTTAAAGGAATGCCACCGTGAATTTATAAAGTCGCAGGTAGAGAAGTCCCTGGTTTTGAGAAACAACACCACAGTATTGGATATTCCGGATTCCAATATACACGACCCGGATTTCAAGGCACCCAAGGACAAGGATTGTTCCCTTATCAGTCTCAAGGAATTTGAAATTATCTTGAGAGAAGCGCTTTCACAGGAAAATTTCACTTATACCGAAAAGGAAAAGATACACGAAATATATCCTGTGTTTAAGGAATTTGGCCCTGATATACTTTCCAGGATAATTCAAAAGCTCAGGGAGGAAAACACTGATTTTTGCCGCAACGCATTCTTTTATTTAAACCGTATAAGACTTGAGTACCTTGAACTATCAAAGAAAAAAACAACAAAAAAGGATGGTGTAAAAAAATGATGAATAAATTTTTCGGGTTCGTAAAGACGCCTTTTGGCACTGAATTGACAAGCTACCTGCTTCATGAGAATATGAAGAAAAACAAGGACCTTCTGTCTGCGGTTCTGTATACGAACAAAATGTGCCTTGTCACGGGGAAAGTGGGTGTGGGTAAAACGACCCTCGTAAAAAGCTTCATAAATGATCTTGATCCCATGGAATTCAAGGTCATTAAAGTTGCCTTTTCAAATCCTTCAGACAGAGAGCTTTACAAAAACATATGTGCAGCAGCAGGATTAAGGCCTTCTTTTTATGGTGACGACATAAAGCTGCAGATGCTATCACATTTTGATGAATTAATAATGCAGGGTAAACAGATTATAATTGTGGTGGATGAAATACAGACCTGTACAATATCCCTGCTCCAGGAACTACGGACTTTCTTTGATTTAAAAAATCAATTCTCATTAATCATGGTTGGCCTGCCCGGAATACACAGGACTTTATCATATACCGAAAGCCTGCCGTTAAAACAAAGGATATCTCTTTTTATTGAAGTTAAAGAACTGTCCCTTGCTGAAACGGCCGGATATATCGATTACCATTTGAAATACGCAGGTATAAATCATCCGGTATTTGACGAGCATTGCATACCTGCTATATATCAATTCTCAAACGGTATACCAAGGGCAGTGGACCAATTGTGTTTCCAATCCCTGCTTATAGCCTACCAGAAAAAGCTATCCATCATTAATGACGAAATTGTAAAGGAAGCCATTAACGTGCTTAATTATACCTGATTGTGTATAAAAACGGTTTAAAACCGGTTTGAAAAGTTCAATTCCGGTTTAATATTTTTTAAAGGAGATAAAATATTATGATTTCAACAGGTACATTCCTTGAAATATCAATAAAAGCAATGAATTCTTCAATCCCTATAATATTGGGACGAACCATCAGGGGGTATCTTGTATGTCTTCCGGATCATGAAGTAGCGTTTGAATTAAAAGACAACCAGTACCTTGATACCGATAGTTTTACAGCTTCCATGGATGGCGCCAGCGCGGAACTGGTAACCGCTGTTGTAAAACAAGCCCTCGGATTACTGGCTTATTGCAAAGGTGATTCCAAGTGGATTCAAAACTGAACCATTTATCAGAGAACTCCCGCGCTATCACTTGACCTTAATGCCTGGCTCTGTGATGATAAAGCGCTCCGCGGGAACGCGACGCCTAACTCCACAACCAGGCTAAAGGATTAATCCTTTAAGGATGTAGTATGAAAATTCTATATCAGACTCTACAAGAGAGGAACTAATATTATGTTTAACTTCAGCGCCAACAATCTGGTTTTTATTTCAATATATCAATATGATAAATACAACTCGTTCATTTTGAAAGATAGAGATACCAACCGGTGTTACAGACTTTATGATTTCTCTAAATCCGTAATTTTTAAGCATGATAAGCTATACTGCATATCAGGGAAGGTTAATTCCGCTGATAAAATCTATCTTGTTCTTAATGATGTAAAGGAAGATAAAAAGAATACCTTAAAATTCTGAATGCTTTACTTATATCCGGGTGGAAAAAAACTTTTTCTCACCCTTTCTTTTTAATTATTTATGACAACATATCTGGCGGATTCACTGTCAAACTGCTTTGCGGATAACACTCAGCTATTGTCTCGTTTGTCCTATGGGTTGTTTGCAGTTTGTCAAGAAACTCCTCCCAGGTTATCTCCCGGTTCCGCCACTTTTTCGCATGGCAGCTGCTGCCCTCTGATATGATCATAAAAGTTCACTCCTCCTTTTAGTATTTCAAAATTTTCAAGGTTTGTCCTTTCTATTCCCTTAAATCTGTATAGCTGATTCCACCCTTGATCCTGTTTTCCATTGTTACAAGTCTTATTCTTACATCCTCCAAAATTTCGGCCATATC
>CAZANH010000068.1:0-3386 GCA_964486515.1 uncultured Eubacteriales bacterium | reverse complement strand
AGAGATGGAATCATGCGGGGCGGATATTGTGGAAATTGGCATACCATATTCCGACCCTGTCGCAGAAGGGCCTGTTATACAAAACGCAAACAAAAGGGCAATGGAAAATAATATAAAAATAAAGGATGTAATGAAAACTATTGCGGAAATAAGAAAAAATGTAAAAATACCTTTGGTATACCTTTTATACTATAACTGTATTCTTCAATATGGTACTGAAAAATTCTTCAAGGATTGCAAAGAAACCGGAATTGACGGGGTTATAATACCTGACATGTCCTATGAGGAAAGCGGTGAAATAAATGATGCATGTGAAAAGTACGGTGTATATTCAATAAGGCTTGTGGCTCCGACATCAAAAGAAAGGATAAAAAAAATAGCGAATGGAGCGCAAGGATTTATATATTGTGTGTCATCAATGGGAGTTACGGGAATGAGAAAGGAGTTTACGACGGATTTTGATGAGTTCCTTTCATATGTAAACAGGGCTTCCTCCATACCGAAAGCAATAGGTTTTGGAATATCTACTCCCGAACATGTAAGGTTTCTCAGAAACTATGCCGACGGACTGATTGTTGGAAGCGCTATTGTAAGACAGATTGAGTTGAGCGGCAGCAGGGATGAAGCCGTAAAGAATGTCGGAAAACTGGTAAGTTCATTGAGGCGCGCACTCGATGATTGAATTAGAAGTCCAGGATGCAAATATGCAAAGTAACTACTCAGACCTTAAGCGAGTATATTTGAAAAATTTTTTTATGAAATGATAGCGAAGGGCTCAAAAGGTTGTTTATGAAACAAGGTTAAAATCAAATATAGATATGGCTATTGACAAATCGATTTTACTGAATTATAATAAACATAATCGTAATTACGTAAATGGAGGATGAATATGTTTGTAGGGAGAAAAAAAGAAATTGAAATTCTTGACAATCTATATAAATCAGACAAGTTTGAAATGCTTGTACTCTATGGAAGAAGGAGAATTGGGAAAACAACGCTGTTGACGGAATTCTGCAAGGATAAAAAGCATATTTTTTTCTCAGCCCAGCAGGTTAACGCCGCACAGAACCTGATAAAGTTTTCGAACCTGGTAGCCCAATACTTCAACCAGAAACATTTGGGTTTATTTAAAAGCTTTGAGGATGCATTAAGTTATATTTGGAGTAATTTGGAGAGCGAAAAACGGACATTGATTGTGATTGATGAGTTTCCTTATCTTGCAAACAGTGATAAGTCAATTCCTTCAATACTGCAGCATATTATTGACCATAAATTGAAAAACGCGAATGTAATGCTGATTCTTTGCGGATCAAGCATTGCTTTTATGGAAGATAGAGTTTTAGGATCAAAAAGTCCCTTATTCGGACGGAGAACATTTCAAGTGGAATTAACGGGATTCAATATATATGAAGTAAAAGAAATGTTTCCGGCGTATTCATCTGAAGATATAATCCTTATATACAGCGCTGTGGGAGGAACACCACAATATTTATCTCAATTTAACAGCAATATGAGCATAAAGGAGAATATAATCAACAACCTGCTTACACCAGGTTGTTATTTATTTACGGAACCAGTTGATTTGATTCGTCAGGAACTCAGGGATATTACAATATATAATACAATATTATCGGTTATTGCCGGTGGAGCAAGCAGATTTAATGAAATTGTTACAGCTTCACATGAAAAAAACGATAAAATAGCCAATTACCTAAAGGTTCTTCAAAGGCTAAGAATAGTAAGAAAGTTGACCCCTGTCACTGAAGAAATAAACTCAAAAAAAAGTATTTATAGAATAACGGATAATATGTTCAGATTTTACTACAGGTATATTATTCAAATGAAAGAGCAGCTTGATGAAGGAAATTCAGAAGCTGTATATAATATTGTAATGGAGAATATTACTGACTACGTAGGACATATTTTTGAAGATATTTGCCTGCAGTTTATAAGAAAGCTGAGCAGGGAACAGAAGTTACCGGTGTTTTATGAAAAAATCGGAAAGTGGTGGGGAACTGATGTAAGAACCAGGTCACAATCAGAAATTGATATTATGGCAGTAAGCAACGATAGTGCTATATTTTCAGAATGCAAATATACGAAAAATGTTACCGGTGAAAAAATCCTTGATGATTTGATTTATAAATCAGGGATTTTCAGTTTTAAAAACAATTATTATTTCTTATTTTCGAAAAATGGGTTTACCCAACCTGTTATAGACAGGGCAAAAAAAAACAATAATATATACCTTTATAGTTTAAATGAAATCATTCAAGCATGATAATACTAGGATGTATAAGTTCTGAAACAACCTGCATAGGGCAGAAAATATTTTTTAAAAAAACTGCAAACGATATCATAAAAGTTTTTGAATGTTTACTGCGTGATGTTGTTTTTAATACAAAACCTGGGAACAACATATAAATTACCACAAGGAATACAGAAAAATCAGAAATATAATTTAATCAAGTTTTATCCATTTTCCTTCGTTATCAGACTGATACAGTTTCTCCATTACATACTGTATATATGCTCCTTCCTTAAAAGAAGGGCTTGCTTGCTTTTTATTATATACACAATCAAGAAAGCTGTATAAACTGTGAACATGTGACCTTATCCAACCTATTGAGAATTTGGGTCCTGGGAAACTATCTCCTGGTTTATCGAATCTTTGGACACATTCAATTTTTGTATAACCTTTTGATCCTCCAAGAGGTACTTCAAGAAGAGTATTATCGTAGTATTCCAACCAATTAGGGTTCATAAGGTTGAAGCGAATTGCTCCCTTGTCGCCATGAATTTCAAATCTAAGTTCATCGTTTACACCTGTTGCAACCTTTGACGCTTCTATTATACCGGATCCACCATTTTTCATATTTACAAACATAAATGCAAGATCGTCAGCTTCGATATTTACCATATTGCCATTTTTATCCGGCCTCTGTGGATATATTACTTTTGTATATGCTAATACTGAAGAATATTCACCAAGCAGAAAATATATTATATCAAGCACATGGGAACCAAGATCAAACAGAACACCTCCACCACCAAATTTTTTGTCCTGTTTCCACCCTATTTTTTTATTTTGATCAACAGAACCTGAATGCAGATAACATGCTCTGAAAGACATTATTTTTCCAATTTTACCTTCATTAATCAATTCTTTTGCTCTCATTGTGGCTGGGAAAAATCTGTACTGGAATGCCATCTGAGTAATTAGATCATATTGTTCTAATGCGTCTGTAATTTCTTTGGTTTCTTTATAGCTTGTAGCAAGTGGTTTGTCACAGTAAACGTTTTTCCCAGCTTCCAATGCTTTTAAAACATTATCCTTATGATAAATATTAGGGGTACATACATCTACTACATTAATATCTTTCCTT
>CAZANH010000067.1:0-5142 GCA_964486515.1 uncultured Eubacteriales bacterium | reverse complement strand
ATGCAATAAGACTCTTCGTATATAAATACATTACCTTATACCGCAGCCTGCGGCCGCAACCAAAATGCCTCCGGCTGCGAGTAATCAGGAGTCAGAATTCAGAATACGGAAATTCAGAATACAAAACACTCATAACAAACTTAGTTACTAACTGTCAGGCTGAACTTACAGCCACTTGAACTTGTAGTGTTCATTTCAGGAAAATATTCTTGGAGCTAAGAGGGGCTGTGAACAGTCACTGTAAAATTGCAGCTAATAAAATGAAGCGGGTAAAAAAAAGCTGGAAATCTAAATATTTTATGATAAAATGTTATGATAAAGGAGGCTTAAAGTATATGAATAACTATTATTCGGTTCAACAAAAGTTTTTTGAGAATACATTGCCTGATGAACTTTTGAAGGAATATGGCAGCCCACTGTACGTATACAATGAACAAATACTCAGGGGAAAATGCAGAAAAATAAAAAAGCTTGTGGAATATCCTCATTTTAAGGTTACCTATTCGGTAAAGGCAAATTCCAATGTTGAGCTTTTAAGAATTGTGAGGCAGGAAGGACTGCATGCTGATGCAATGTCACCAGGGGAAATTTATGTACTTCTTAAGGCAGGGTTTGAACCTGAAAACATATTTTACATAAGCAATAATGTATCGGAAGAAGAAATGTTATATGCGATTAAAAAAGGAATTATGACAAGTGTGGATTCCCTGTCACAACTTGAGCAATTTGGAAGGATAAACCCGGGAGGGAATGTTGCTGTCCGATTGAATACGGGTGTTGGAGCCGGACATCATGAAAAGGTGATAACTGGAGGGGAAAATACTAAGTTTGGTATCAGCTTGGAATTAATACCGGAGATTAAAAAAATCCTTTCAAAATACAATTTAAAAATTAACGGAGTAAATCATCACATTGGTTCACTGTTTATGGAAGGAAGTACATATATAGAAGGTATTAAAGCAATACTTGAGGCTGCAGAAAATTTTGAAGGTTTTGATTTTATAGATTTTGGAGGGGGTTTTGGCATACCGTACCACAAACAGCAAGGTGAGTCTGAACTTGATATAAAATTACTGGGTATATCAATGGAGAAAATTATTGATAACTGGATAAAAAAATATGGAAGAGAAATAATGTTCAGGATTGAACCGGGAAGATATATTTCAGCAGAATGCGGAATACTTCTTGGAACCGTACACGCTGTCAAACAAAATTATAATATAATGTATATAGGAACCGATATAGGTTTCAATGTAATAAATCGCCCTGTCATGTATAATTCGTATCATGATATTGAGATATACAGAAACGGGAATATATTTACTTCAAATAAGACAATAAAATACACAGTAGTTGGTAATATATGTGAAAGTGGAGATATTATAGCAAGGGACAGAATGCTGCCTGAGATTAAAGAGGGTGATTTAATAGGAATAATGGATGCCGGTGCCTATGGTTATTCAATGTCTTCAAATTATAATAACCGGTTAAGGCCAGCGGAAGTTCTTATAAAAGAGGATGGAAACGTTGTACTTATAAGAAGAAGAGATACACTGGAAGATATTATGCGCAATTTCCCTGATTGACAAATACCAGAAGCCTGTTTATAATGATTTGTAGTAAAATAATAATTAGTGATATGCGGACATGGCGGAACTGGCAGACGCGCTGGATTTAGGATCCAGTGGTTAACAGCTGTTCGGGTTCGAATCCCGATGTCCGCACCATTGTATCAGACACCCCCCCGTTATATTTTCAAGAATTCAGCGAGTTTGATTTGACATGTAAGGCTGAACTTACAGCCACTTGAACTTGCAGCGTTCATTTCAGGAAAATATTCTTCGAGCTAAGAGGGAGCTGTGAAGAGTAACCTGATTATATATACTGGCTCATATAGAAACAATTAATGTTGAAAAATAATAAATTTAAACATATAATAAGGAATAAAGACTACGCAAAATTCACAAAGGGGGCTTGGAAGTTGGGTTACAAGAGTTTTGAAGAAATTAACGAAAAAATAAAGGAAAAAAAAGCAGTTGTGGTTACAGCTGAGGAGATAATAGATATTGTTGAGGAAAAGGGTATACAACAGGCAGCGAAGGAGGTTGACGTGGTTACAACTGGAACATTCGGGCCAATGTGTTCAAGCGGTATGTTTATTAATTTCGGGCATTCCGAACCACCAATCAGAATGAGCAGGGTATGGCTGAATGATGTGCCTGCATATGCGGGGCTTGCTGCAGTTGATGCATATATTGGTGCAAGTGAACTTTCAGAATCAAAAGGTATGGAATATGGAGGAGCACATGTAATTGAAGACCTGATTTCAGGAAAGGACGTAAAATTATATGCTGAATCACATGGTACGGATTGTTATCCCAGAAAGGAAATAACAACATATATAAATAAAAATAATGTAAATCAGATATATATGTATAATCCCAGAAATGCAAATCAAAATTATGCGGCTGCAACAAACTCATCTCAAAATACATTATATACCTATATGGGAACATTACTGCCCTCTTTTGGAAATGTAACCTACAGTACATCGGGAGAACTCAGCCCGCTTTTGAATGACCCTTATCTAAGAACAATAGGTATAGGGACAAGAGTATTTCTCTGCGGAGCAGAAGGATATGTGGCATGGGAAGGGACACAGAACAACCCGTCGCAGGTAAGAAGTGATAACGGGGTACCTGTTTCATTTGCAGGAACACTTGCATTAATAGGTGATATAAGGAATATGAATCCACAGTTTGTAAGGGCAGCCGTATTTGAAAAATATGGGGTTACAATATTTGTGGGAGTAGGAATTCCAATTCCAATAATTGATGAAGATATGCTCATTAAAACTGCTGTTAAAAACAAGGATATCTTTACAATAGTTCATGATAAAAGTGATAAGGTAGATCTGGATATCAGGGTTTCATATGAGGAACTTCAAAGCGGAAAAATAGAATTGAACGGAAGAATTGTTCCTGCAGCACCGTTGTCAAGTATGAAAAAAGCAAGGGAAATTGCTAATATATTAAAGAAACGAATTATGGACGGTGAATTTTTTATATCCCGGCCTGTTGAAAGGCTTGCTGATAAGAATAAGATTAATAAACTCGAAATAAGGGGGAACAATAAATGAAAAAAATCAAGCTGACTATGTATTTCCCTGCGGATATAGTAACAAAACCAATAACGTATCACCTTATAAAGGATTATAATCTTCAGACGAATATACTGCGTGCGGATATAGGCCTGAACAAGGTTGGAACCCTGGTAGTCGATATTATTGGTGAAGAGGAAGATATTGAAAAAGGATTGGCTTTTGCAAAAGAGCAAGGTGTTGAATACAGGCTTTTTACAAAAAGTATAATATGGCAGGAGGATAAATGTATCCACTGTGGAGCATGTACGGCTGTATGCCCCTCAGGAGCGCTGTGGATGGACAGAAAGAGTTGGAATCTTATGTTTGACAGGGATAAGTGCCTTGTATGTGAGTTATGTGTGAAGGCCTGTCCTCTAAAAGTTATGAATGTAAAAACATAGTGCATACTTAACTTTTGAAATACAATAAAACAGGAGTATGATGAAAGTTGTATGAAGAAAGAATTTACAGAAATATGATTAAAGGTATTAGCCTTGAATTCTTTAATGTACGTGTAAATGAAACTGATTTGATGATTGGTACAAGGTTACTTCTTCATGCACAGGCATTGGAATGCGTAAAAAAATACAGGATGCAGATAGAGAATTATATTAAAAATCATGAATTGTTTTTAAAAAGTTTAAGTCCCATTGAGGCTGAAACTGATGCTCCTGAAATTATAAAAAGAATGAGTTTGGCAGGGCAGAAGGCAGGAGTTGGGCCAATGGCTTCAGTTGCAGGAGCCATAAGTGAAATGACGGGAATGGAGCTTTTGAATTATTCCGATGAAGTTATTGTTGAAAATGGAGGGGATATTTTTATAAAGACTTCTATTCCAAGAAAAGTTGGTATTTTTGCAGGAGATTCAATATTGAATGAAAAAATTGCATTGAAAATACTTCCTGAAGATACTCCGTCAGGTATATGCACATCATCAGGTAAAGTAGGACATTCATTGAGTTTTGGCAAATCGGATGCTACAGTTGTAATATCCAGAGATTGTTTTCTGGCAGATGCTGTAGCGACTGCAGCAGGGAATATGGTAAAAAGTAAAATTGATATGGAAAATGCTGTCGATTTCGCAAAGAATATAAAAGGGGTAGACGGATTAGTTATAATTGTAGAGGATAAGATGAACATATGGGGTGATGTGAACATTACATCCTTCTGAGAACTAATTTAAGAAGAGAGGTTTATTTAACATGGGAAAATTGAGGGAAAAGCTATCCGATTCAAATAGGATTATTGTGAAAGTTGGTACATCGACACTGTTACATGAAAACGGAATGGTAAATCTTCAGAGAATAGACAGGCTTTCAATGGTTTTGTCCGATTTATGCAATATGGGTAAGGAAATTACGCTTGTCACATCGGGAGCGATAGGAGTTGGTACGGGCAAATTGAATCTTAAAAAAAAGCCAAAAAGCATAAGATATAAACAGGCAGTTGCTTCTGTAGGACAGTGCGAACTTATGCACATATACAGTAAATTCTTTGCAGAATACGGACATGTAGTGGGACAGATTCTTTTAACCCAGGTTGATGTAAGAAATAGTTATGCAAGGAATAATGTAGTGAATACTTTCGAGACACTTTTAAAGATGGGGATAGTTCCAATCGTAAATGAAAATGATTCCGTATCTGTTGAAGAAATAAAGATAGGCCAGTATGATGTTTTCAGTGAGAATGATACACTTTCCGCAATAGTAGCCAGTCTTATAAAAGCAGATTTACTTATAATACTTACTGATATAGATGGTTTTTTTGACTCCGATCCAAAAGTCAATTCGCATTCCAGGTTGATTTCACTTATTGAAGAAATAACACCGGAAATAGAAAAATATGCAGGTAATACAAATAATGCAAGTGGAACAGGTGGCATGGTTACAAAACTTAATGCTGCCAAAATTGCTACTCAGGCAGGAGTTAATGTGGTATTTGCCAATGGGACTTGTCCTGAGATTATCAATGATATAATAGCAGGAAAAAACGTAGGAACA
>CAZANH010000066.1:0-6355 GCA_964486515.1 uncultured Eubacteriales bacterium | reverse complement strand
CTTTTGCAAATCCCAAATTGTTACGCTACAGGGAATACTATTCTGTAAAATCGGAGGTTTTAGAGTCGGAATAGCAACATCATGCAAGTCGGGATTTTTATAAAAATAATCTATACTCTGTACGGGAGTAATTTAAGAATAACTCAAACAGCCTCTAAGAACTTTACGCTATGTATTTCATGAAAATATTTCTTCAAGTAAATGAGAAGGGCTGTGAACAATAATTAGCCATGTACTTCAAGCAGAGCTATAAATTGGCATAGCTTGAAGTATGGTCTTTTTATAAAATTTATGTTAGAATAATAAATACAATAAGTTCAAATATATATAAATCAAAATAATTACTGAAATATGTGATATTGTACACAGACAAGAAAAAAATAACATATTTATCATAATACATATTAGAATACAGTAGTAGTTACATATACTATAATATGGATACATATAAATTATCCCAAAAAAATAATTCTTGTCAAGGGGGTAGTAAAATGGCTGAATTAAATATTAGCAATATTATTTACAAGGATAGGGAAGAAAGAAAAAACATAAAATTTGATGGTACATTCCTTGAATATGTTGAATTGTTAAGGAATAATTCTAAAATACCTGAGTTTGCCCATAAGAGATTATATAACCTGATAGTTTCCAAAGGAGTGGAAATTATAAAAACGGATGAAAATTCAAGGCTTAGAAGGATATATGGAAATGATGTTATTAAAAAATACAAGTTTTTTGGAGAATTTTACGGAATAGACAAAACCTTGATGAAAATTGTCAATTATTTTCATTCAGCAGCAATGGCCGGGGAAGAATCAAAGCAGGTTTTATACCTTGTAGGTCAGGTTGGTTCTGGAAAGTCTTCTATAATGGAGGCATTAAAGATAGCCCTTGAAAACAGTGAGCCGATTTATGCTATTAAAGGCTGTCCTATGAGGGAGGAGCCGCTTCATCTTGTACCAAAGCATTTAAGAAAAAAGTTTGAGGACATACTGAATGTACAAATTGAAGGTGATTTGTGCCCTGTTTGCCGATACAGGCTTAAAAATGAGTTTAATGGGGAGTTTGAAAAGTTTCCCATAGAAACGGTAGGATATTCCATAAGGTCAAGAAAGGGGATAGGCGTTGTACCTCCGGTTGATCCCAATAATCAGGATACATCGGTTTTAATTGGTTCGGTGGATATTTCAAAAATAGACCTTTATCCGGAAGATGACCCAAGGGTACTATCCTTAAATGGAGCATTCAATGTAGGAAACCGTGGAGTTGTTGAATTTATTGAAGTATTTAAGAATGAAATGGAATATCTTCACACAATGATAACAGCTACACAGGAAAAATCAATTCCTTCACCGGGTAAAGGCTCCATGATTTATTTTGATGGTGTGATTCTAGCCCACTCCAATGAAGCGGAGTGGAATAAATTCAAGTCTGACCATACCAATGAAGCCATACTTGATAGGATTGTCAAAATTGAAGTACCATATTGCCTGGAATTGAATGAAGAAATCAAAATATATAAAAAAATGCTGAGGAAAAGCAGATTTAATGCACATATAGCACCTCACACCATAGAAGTTGCATCCATGTTTGCAATTCTGACACGTCTGGCTCCATCAAACAAGGTTGATCCAATGACAAAACTGAAAATATACAATGGTGAAGAAATTATAGAAAAAGGAGCTGCAAGAAAAATAGACATATCCGAATTGAGGGATGAAGCAGGAAGGGAAGGTATGAGTGGTGTATCCACCAGATTTATTATGAAGGTGCTGGATACTGCCTTATCTGAATCCGAATACAACTGTATAAATCCTGTTTCCGTTATGGAAGCCCTTGTAAAATCGGTTAAAGAGCTTTCAATAGGCGACGAGGATAAATCACGATATTTACGTTTTATACAGGATATGATTAAAAAAGAATATAACAAAATCCTTGAAAAAGAAGTAACAAAAGCCTTTATACATGGTTTCAGAGAACAGGCGGAAAGCCTTTTCAACAATTATCTTGACCATTCGGAAGCTTATGTAAACAGAACAAGAATAAAGGATACAAATACTGGAGAAGAACTTGAACCTGATGAAAAATTCCTTAGATCGATCGAAGAACAGATAGGAATTTCCGATTCAGCGGCAGATGGTTTCAGGGCGGATGTTACAACCTATATGTTTTATATCTTGAGAAATGGTGGGAAACTGGATTACGGCAGTTACGAACCTTTAAAGGAAGCTATAGAAAAAAAACTCACAGCTTCAGTAAAGGATTTGAGCAGAATAATCACACAGGCCAGGGTAAGAGACAAGGAGCAGAATAAAAAATACAATGAAATGGTGAAGGAAATGAAGAAGAACGGATATTGTGACCACTGCTGCAATGTAATTCTGAAATATTCCGCAAATAATTTGTGGAAGGATTAATGGAGGAATAATATGGCAATATTTCGGGAATTTGAAGCTGAGGGAAAGGACCGAGCGGCTGAGGACAGGAGAAGGCACAAACAGCTGGTGGAGGAATCAATAAAAAAAAATATAGGAGATATAATAGCTGAAGAAAGTATAATAGGACAGAGCAAAGATAAAAAGATTAAGATTCCAATACGCGGAATTAAAGAGTTCCAGTTTGTTTACGGTAAGAATACAGGTACGGGTGTCGGGGATGGTAGTGAAAAAAGAGGTGATGTAATCGGAAGTGACAGACCGGTAAATGGAAAAGGCAGAGCTGGAAATATGGAAGGCGAAGAGATTTATGAAACTGAAATTACAATAGATGAGTTGATAAACTACTTGTTTGAAGACCTGAAGCTCCCGGCTATTGACAGAAGAAAACTGGCAGAGATTGAATCAACAAAAGCCATAAAAAAGCTTGGATATCAGCGTAAAGGTATTCCTCCCAGACTAGCGAAAAAACGTTCGGTAATTGAGAAAATAAAAAGAAAACAGAACTATATACGTAATAAAAGGGAAATAATCGATAAAAAGGATACTGATGAAACAAAGCCATCGAAACGTATCCCGTTTATGGAAGATGATTTAAGATATCGCAGGGTGAGGGAGACGACCAAAAAGGAATTTAACGCCGTAGTAATTTGTATAATGGATGTTTCAGGTTCTATGGACAGTACCAAAAAATACATTGCCAGAAGTTTTTATTTTCTTCTTTACCAGTTTGTAAAATTGAGATATTCAAATGTTGAGATAATTTTTATAGCACATACTACTACTGCAAGGGAGGTAGATGAAAATAGATTCTTTCGAAGGGTAGAATCAGGAGGAACATATATAAGCAGTGGTTATGAAAAAGCGCTGGAGATAATAGAACAGCGTTATAATCCATCAAGTTGGAATATTTATGCATTTCATTGCAGTGATGGAGACAATTGGCCGGAAGATAATGAGAAAGCAGTAAGACTTGCCGGTAAATTATGCGAAGTATCCAACCTGTTTGGATATGGAGAGATTCTGCCTGACTCTTATTTTGTAGATGATAATATTAGAGAGGATTTTAAGAAAAATATACACTATGGTAATTTTGAAATTATAACTATGTCAAAAAGTGATGAAATTGTCCCAGGGCTGAAAAAACTTCTTAACAAGCAAATATAAAAATACATGAAATCTATTCAATAAGTCGTAAAAGGGAATGTGAAATGGATTATAGTATAAGGGAACTCGAACAATGGAATGCAGGAATTGAAGATATTATAGAGAGCAAAGGCCTCAATTGCTATGAACAGGAATTTGAGATTGTAAGCTATGAGGATATGCTTTGTTATGAAGCATATACCGGTATGCCGTCCCATTACCCACACTGGAGTTATGGAAAGGCATATGAAAAGCTGAAAACACTTAATAAATATAATTTAACGGGCCTGCCGTATGAAATGGTTATTAATTCTGATCCGTGTATTGCTTATTTAATGAAGGATAACACACTTTTGCTGCAGATTCTTACAATAGCCCATGTATATGGACATAATGATTTTTTTAAAAACAACAGGTTGTTTAAAAAAGGTACGAGAGCCGAATATACTGTTGAAATGTTTAAAAACCATGCAAACAGGATAAGAGAATATATTGCTGACCCAGGAATAGGTTATAAAAAAGTGGAAAAAATCCTTAATGCTGCTCACGCTGTGAGGTTTCAAACTGTCAGGGTATCTGACATAAAAAAAGCAACTGAAGAAGAAAAGAGAAGAGAACTTATTGAAAAGTTCCGGAATCCTCCAAAAAAATCATATCCATTATTAACACATGTTAATTATGATATGAATAAGCCGCCTGATTTTAAAAAAATACCAATTGAACCACAGGAGGATTTACTATTGTTCATTTCAGAGTATGGAAATCTGAATGAATGGGAAAAGGACTTACTTGATATAGTCAGAAAAGAAACATTGTATTTTATCCCTCAAATAGAAACAAAAATAATGAATGAAGGCTGGGCAAGTTTTTGGCATTATAAAATTTTGAATGAACTAAAGCTTCCGCAAATTCTCCATATTGAATTTTTAAAACGGCACAACCAAGTTATAAGATCAAGCGAGGGGCAAATTAATCCATATTATTTGGGGTTTAAAATTTACGAAGATCTGGAAAAAAGGTATGGTAAGGACTCACGAAAAATATTTGAAGTAAGGGAAATCGAACGTGACATATCATTCCTGAGAAAATACCTGACTTATGATTTATGCAGGAGTATGAATCTGTTCGAATATATAAAAGCCGGACATGAGTATTTTGTAACGGAGATTTCTGATGAGGAAGGCTGGAAGAAGGTGAGGGATACCCTTGTTGCATCTGTGGGTATTGCCGGTATACCTGTGATAAGAGTAAAAGAGTGGGTTAAGAAGAGTAATATGCTTATACTGGAACATGTCTATGACGGGAGAGAGCTGGAACTCAGCTATGCAAATGAAACATTGAAACACCTGGTGGATTTATGGGATAGCAGTGTTATTCTGTATACGGTACTTGACCAAACAAGGAAGTTAATTACCTGTGACGAGCAGAAAAATATTTCAATGACTCACCTGTAACAACACTATGAGCAACCCTTTTTGAATTAATAATTTTCTACGTATATTTTACATATTTCCTTCCATGTTTCACCCGGTTTCAATGTAAGAAATCCTGTTATTTCATCAGGTAGATTAATATTTGGAGCATTTATTGCCCATGATTGTGGTTCGGGGCATACAAAGCCTTTATGTCCTCCGTTATTCCATATGGTCCAATGCTTGTATTTATTGCCGGTTTCGTATACAAGCCTTAATTTCTTTGAGATATCTTCAATTAAAGCGCCATGGAAAAATGTACCGTTAATATCAAAAGGTTCTGCAGTATAATGATTATCCATAATAATTTCTGAAGGGGATATGCCGGTGGTTTTGAATTTCTTTTCAATATCGTCAAGATCTTTGAAATTACCTGTTGGAAGTAACCTGTCGTTAAGTATCCATCTTTTGCCTGCTGATACCCTGATACGGTAATCTTCTTCCCGGCTTTCAGGGTGGAAAGGGGTATTAAAAGCAGTATGAAAACCAAGCCCCATAGGCATTTGTCCCGTACCTTGGTTAATAACCGAAATTTCCTGTTTAAGGCCTTGAGGAGAGAGGCTGTATAATAGATTGATTTCAAAATCATGCGGGAAATACTTAAAAAAATTAGTGCTTTCGGTAGCTTTAAAAGATAACCTTGCATTAACAGTATCTTTTGAATAATCTTTATCGATATCTGAATCCCACTTGCAGGAATGCAGAAAACCGTGTATATGATTGTTTTTGTCAAGTTCGTTTACAGGAAAACTATAATTCCTTCCAACTGAATTGAATCTACCGTTATCAATCCTGTTTGGAGGAAATAATACGGGAATTCCATAAATCTGTGGCCTTTCTTTGAGTGTTTCCAAAGATTCCGGAGTTCTCAACAATTCTACACCATAGTATGTATTCACAAGTTTAATAAGATTTGCTCCGGTTTCAGGCAATACGACAGCTTCATAACTGCCGGCACTCATAAAAATTGCTTTTTCACCGTTCCAGCTTGCATATTTTATATCTGTATTGCTGTTCTGAGATTTTTCCATTTTGACCTCCTCATTTACATTCTATAACTTCAACCTGAATAATTTATATCATATTTAATGTTTATAATCAAGGTAGTCCGGAGAACTGTTCAGACACACCAAAATTATATTGGTGTCTATTCAGGTACCTAAGAGATTTATTAAAGAAATAGTTACTATTCACAGCCACCCATTAGCTCGAAGAATATTTTCATGAAATGAACGCTACAAGTTCAAGTGGCTGTAAGTTCAGCCTTACATGTCAAATCAAACTCGCTTAATGCCCCCCCAC
>CAZANH010000065.1:0-3343 GCA_964486515.1 uncultured Eubacteriales bacterium | reverse complement strand
TATGAAGAAGCGGCCATGGCAGAACCTGCTGCAGTTGCAGTACATGCACTCAGGCAGGCCGGTATTGAAATAGGTGACAAGGTTGCAATATACGGGGCTGGTCCGATAGGGCTTATGCTGGGAAAGTGGGCACAGGCATGGGGGGCGGGAACGGTTATGCTTGTGGATATCGATGAAGGAAAAATTAATTTTGCAAGGGAAATGGGATTTGAAAACTTATGTAACAGTAAAGGAAAGGACCCTGTACAGTGGATAAAGGAATTGACGGGAGGCAGAGGTGCAGATCTGGCTGTTGAAGGGGCAGGGGTTTCTACAGCCCTTGAACAGTGCCTTTTCAGCGTACGCCCTTTAGGACGAATAGTTGCAATGGGAAATCCCGCAGGTAATATGAAACTGTCACAAAAATCGTATTGGGAACTCTTAAGAAAACAGTTAAAGATATACGGTACATGGAATTCCAGATTTGCTGTACCTAAGAATGACTGGAATCTGGTTGTAGATGCAATGGCAAGGGGTACAATCAATGTAAAGCCTTTTATCACCCATAGATTTACGCTCTGCCAGTGTGATGATGCATTCAGGATGATGAGGGACAAGACAGGGTTTTTCAACAAGGTAATGTTTATAAGGTGATTTTTATAATGTAATTTATTATGTTTATAATGTGGGAGGTTAAAATGAAGGCAGCAGTTTTTGAAGAACTGGAGAAAATAGTCGTGAAAGAGGTTCCGACTCCAACGGTCGATGATGACAGCGTCCTGGTAAAAATTAAATCATGTGCGATTTGCGGTTCGGATATAAGGATATTCCATTATGGAAACAGCAGGGTAAGCCCGCCTCAGATATTAGGGCACGAGATGGCCGGAGAAGTAATCAAGGCAGGCAGGAATGTAACAAAATTTAAGCCCGGAGACAGGGTGGCAATAGGTGCTGATGTACCATGTGGAGAGTGTTATTTTTGTGAAGCCGGAATCGGTAACAACTGTCAGATAAATTATGCCATGGGATACCAGTTTGCAGGAGGCTTTGCCGAATATGTCCTGCTAAACAGGATAACGGTGAACTACGGCCCGGTACATAAGATACCCGATAATTTGACATATGATGAGGCAGCTTTGGCAGAGCCTCTCGGATGTGTATTGAATGGCCTTGAACTGTCAAATATTAGACTTGGTGATAATGTAGTAGTCATAGGTGCAGGGCCGTTAGGATGCATGATTATAGAAGTGGCACGCAAAATGGGAGCCAACAGGATCATTGTTGTTCAAAGATCCAGGCCGAGGCTTGAAATGGCAAAAAAATTTGGTGCGGATGTTTACATATGTTCCTCTGAAGAGGATGGGGTTTTAAGGGTGCTTGAAGAAACAGACGGGCTTGGTGCTGATGTTGTCATCACTGCATGCCCGTCACCACAGGCACAGACAGATGCAATAAAAATGGCAAAGAACAGGGCGAGGATTAATCTTTTTGGAGGACTTCCCAAAACACAATCCCTGGTTACTTTGGATACGAACATTATTCACTACAAGGAGCTTATTGTTCACGGAGCTCATGGAGCAACACCCATACACCATCATAAAGCAGTGAAATTGATAGCCTCAGGAGCGGTAAACGCAAAGAATTATATAACGCATAAATTCAAGCTTGATGAGATATCGGAGGCTTTTGCTGCTGCAGAGAGCCATGAGGGCATGAGAGTAATAGTGAATCCTTAAGTAGAGTGATATTTTACGGCTGAATGCCAGGAGGAGGATGATGAGAAACATGCATGGGAAAATATCTCCTTCAATCATGTGTGCGGATTTCAGACACCTTGAAGAAAATGTAAGAATGCTTGAAAATGCCAAAGTAGAATATCTGCATTTTGATATCATGGATGGGAGCTTTGTTCCTAATTTCACTCTTGGCCCTGATCTTATGAGAGCAGTGAGGAAGATAACGGATATACCTTTTGACATCCACCTTATGGTGAATAACCCTGAAAGGCATATTGAGCTGTTTGAACCGAAGCCGGGTGATATTGTTTCAGTGCATCAGGAATCAACGGTGCATCTGCAAAGAACACTGGGAATAATAAGGAAATTCGGTGCAAAACCGGCAATTGCCCTCAATCCTGCTACATCCATATATTTAATTGAAGATGTACTTGATGATACGAATGTTGTGCTCGTAATGACAGTGAATCCCGGATTTGCGGGACAAAAGCTGATACCTGCCACTATTGATAAAATAAAACGTGCAAAACAATTTCTAGCTGAAAAAGGTTATGATAATATAGAAATTGAAGTAGACGGTAATGTAAGTTTTGAAAATGCAAAAAAAATGCGCAAAGCAGGTGCTGACATATTTGTAGCCGGTACATCAAGTGTTTTTTCCAAAGATGTGAAAATATTTTCTGCTGTAAAAAAAATCAGGGAATGTATTTTATAATAATGGAAGTAATTGATTATTTTACAGCCAGTTTCAACTCCTTATCTTTAAACCCGAGTCCTATCTTGAACACATTATTTACTCCCAAATACCTAACTCCAATGTCATATTTTATCTCCTCTATTTCTCTGACTTCACCCGGATAAAAAATTAAGGAAACTCAAATACCTTTTTTGGTTGCGGCCTGAGGCTGCGATATGATAGAATAATTATAAAATTATATATTGTGGAGGTTGGAGATGGATAAAAAAACAAATATCCTTTTCTTTTTTACGGACGACCAGAGGTTTAATACTATTGCTGCGATAGGTAATGATGAGATTATTACCCCTAATATTGACAGGCTTGTTAAAAACGGTACGGTATTTACACAAGCTCATATACCCAGTGGAACATGTGGTGCAATATGTATGCCCAGCAGGGCAATGCTCAATACGGGGAGGACTCTTTTTCACCTGGATGGTGAAGGCCAGACAATTTCAGAGGAACATGCACTGATTGGTGAAACTTTTCAGAAAGCCGGATACAGGACTTTTGGGACCGGTAAATGGCATAACGGCACCAGGGCATATGCCAGAAGTTTCACTGACGGCGGAGAGATTTTCTTTGGGGGTATGGATGACCATTGGAATGTACCTGCACATAGTTTTGATCCTACGGGTGAATATAGTGAAAGAACAATTAAAGTCAGTAATTATTTCTATGATAATAAAGAACAGACTCATATATGTAATCATGTAACGCCAGGAAAGCATTCGTCGGAGTTGTTTTGCGATGCGGCAATTGATTTTATCAATAGCTGTGATGGAAGCCAGCCGTTTTACGCATATGTTTCTTTTATGGCCCCACATGATCCACGGACAATGCCATTAAGGTTCAAGGAAATGTATGACCCGGAAAAAATCAAGCTTCC
>CAZANH010000064.1:0-9225 GCA_964486515.1 uncultured Eubacteriales bacterium | reverse complement strand
AGCTTGAATTATCTATACCCGTTTTGCAACGTAAATTTGTTCCATTAACTCCGATATGGGATATCCACGTTCCTGACCAACCAATTCCTATTATAATACCACGCCTATCTGAAGACTCCAAAGTGAAAAAAGGCAGATGTTTTTCGCTTGATCTTAAAGTCTCCGTAGTACCACCTAAAACTATAGGTCTTTTTTGCATTCCTACAGATGGTAACTCATAGGAAAAGGGTAAAAAATCATCAGGTAGTGAACGACCCCCATTAGCGCCGTGAATAAAATATGGGCTGCCAATATTATTATTTCTAATTTTAATATCAAGTGATTTAAACTCATCTATAATTAATGTATCTCTTTCTCCTGTATTTTCAAGATTAATATTTATTTCAACCGCTGGAAAATCATTATATCTTTTAATTTCAACTCCTATTGAAAAACCTGTTTTAGTATCAATGTAGGAACATCCGTAATTAACCATATAATCTTCTTCAACAATATTTGCATTTTTCTTTATAAAATCTTTTATTAGAACTGCAGAATGTATACCTCCATATAAAAAGCTGAAAGGTATTGCTTTATATAACCAATTATCAATCCACATCCCGCTTTTAACATTATCTTCATTATCTGAAGTTATTGATTCTACCCATCTTTTTACAGTATCAATCTCTTTTTCTGTGACCATACAGCTTTCTTCTAAATGTGATGGTAAATCTTTATGAATAGTTTTTATGTTTTTAGATTTTTGACTTTTCAAAGATATATCCTCCTCATTATAGGAATGCTCGTAATTATACACTATGGCGAACAACAGCTGTGGTAATAATATATATCTAAGTATAAGGTTTGATAACTCAAACCTTATACTTAGATATTTTTGTATTGAATTTTTACAAACTAATATAATATTGCTTTAACTCTCTTTATTATTAATTTGTGTTCAACTTTGTCACATCATCTATTAAGTTCTGCCCTCCATTTGCATAAAAGTAATCTGTTTACATAGAATACGTTTCTCCTAGTAAAATAATATCATATATGAATTTTAAAGTCAATTTTTTACCCGTTATTATTATTCAATAAGTTTAAGTATATATGGGCAACGCGGCTCCATAACCATGGATATATAACTTTCTTTGAACTCAAAATCAGGACCTTTGATAACTCCATTAACTCCAATCTGAAATATGTCAAAGTTTTTCCCTATCCAATTCTTTGGAAGTTTCCATTTCCTTATACCTCCTATTGCACTATACAAACGTATTTCATGATTATTTATTGGTATAAACCTATCCTTGTCATAAGCAATTATAAGTTCACCATCAATTGTTTTTAGGACTTTATTATTTTCCCATTTTGAAATACATCCGTCCGAAAATCTTGCTACATAATTATCTCCTTCATTTCCTATAAAAAGCAATTCTTTTCTGCGTAGATATTGGTACAAAAGCACATAAAGATAATATGCATCATATAAATCATCAATATTAGTTTTGCCAATTCCATCAGGATATATTTTCCCTTCACGTATAGGGCAAATATTGGAAAGGGGTTGACAACCAAGTACTTCTCCTGCTGGTGTTGTATTACCCTTTAAATCACCTCCAATCTTCCCGTGAATCATAATCAGAATAAACGGATCCAATTCACCTGGTAACAGGTGTCCCGCCCAGCTTATACGCCCAAAAAACCCATCATGAATTGATTCATTTGTAACATCTATACCCTGTTCATTGAACCAGTCAATTATTTTATTACATGCAATAATTTCTTCATTTACTCCAATCCTATCTTGAGGAAAAAAGCTTTCATTGGAATATCGGAATGTATCCAAATGAACAGTTTTATTTACCGGGACAGTATCAAAAAACTCCTTCATTCTCTTATAAAAGTAACCTGTCTCAAGTTCCTTTGTGTGTGATATATGATATACTTTAGGTCTTCCTATATCATCCCCATATCCCCAAACATAAGGTTTGCCGTAAGTACCAAGACAAAGACTGTTTACAGCTTCATCAAATCCCGGGAACCCTTCATATGCATCATCTATATTAATATGAAAAGCTATAGTACAATTATATTGTTTTGCTTTTTCAATCAGCATTAAAAGCTTCTCTCGTCCACCAAGTCTTTTATTAACTATATCCATTGATGGATACCCATCATCATGCCCATCATACTGCCAGCCAACAAGATAAAAAATAGTCTTTGCTCCGCCTGTTAAATTATATATACTCTTTATTACCTCAAAACACTCATCAAAAGTACAGATCGGTTCACTAACTGAATACTTATGTTCAATATCAAATGGTTTATCTTTTGAATACGGGCTCCAGGCACAGATTATTTTAGAAACAAAAGCGTCTAAATAAATAGGATTCATTGGCGGTATGTATTTTCGATGCCAGAGGGCAGCAAGGTCTGTTACCTTGAGCACCAAAAATTCGTTTATACCCTAATTTATACTCCAATACTCTTGGAAATTTTTTATCAACTTGTACTTCCATTTTATCATTATAAATTTTCATTTTATATATTCTCTCCAATACTATTTTATTCTTTTATTGAACCAAGTAAAATCCCCTTAGTAAAATATTTCTGCAAGAAGGGATAAACGATAAGAATTGGAAGTGTTCCCACAATCACTGCTGCAACTTTTAATGAAAGTGAAGTTATTGTGGAATAATCTGCTAAATTGGCGCCTCCGCTTACTTCAACCTCTATTTTAGATAAATAATCCATATCAATAGATGTATTTCTTGTCATAATCATATACAAATAGGTCTGAATAGGTTTTAAACTTGCCTTGTTAACAAAATATGCACCACTGAACCAATCATTCCAGTGTGCTACTGCAACAAATAATGATATTGCAGCAAACGTTGGAAGAGAAGTCGGAACAACTATTTTAAAAAATACGGTAAGCTCATTTGCACCATCTATTCTCATTGATTCTTTTAAACTTTCAGGTATCTGCTGAAAAATAGTTTTCATTACAATACAATTCCAAATACTGAAAATACCAGGTATAATAAATACCCAAAAAGTATTCAGTAAACCTAAATTTTTTAAATTTAAATACCCAGGAATTAAACCACCAGAGAAAAACATGGGTATTAACAAATATATCATGATATATTTTCTACCAGGCAAGCGCTTTTCGGTTAAGCCATATGCAACCAATGATGTAATAAACACATTTGATAAAGTACCAATTATAGTCTTCAGAATAGTTATTTTATAAGAATTAATTATCAGTTTTTCTCGAAATATAGTTAAAAAGTTCGCTAGCGTAAAAGCTCTTGGATAAATTGTTATACCGCCTTTAAGTGTATCAGTACCTTCGTTGAAGGCTAAAGCGAACATATATAAAAAAGGATACAAGCAAAGGAAGCCAATAAATATTAAAAATACATATACAAAAATATCAAAATACTTTTCTCTTTTTGTATACAAAATCACGATTCTACCATCCTTTCACATTTTACTGTTTTTAAACATATTATATAACTTACCATAAGCCTATATTGTTTATTTTTTTAGCAAAATAATTGGAAGCTATTATAAGAATAAGACTTATTATAGCCATTGCAAGTCCAATACTTGCCGATAAACTAAACCTCCCCTGATTTAAACCCAGATCTATTATATATACATCCAATACATTTGATATTTCTAAGTTTACAGGATTTACAAATGGTAATATCTGTTCATATCCGGCATGTAAAAACGAAGGCATTTGTAAAATTAAAATTATTACAATAGTTGGCATTATACCAGGAATATTTATATACCTTATTCTACTAATTCTTCCTGCTCCGTCTATAATTGCTGCTTCATGTAAATTGGGGTCTATTCCAGACAATGCTGCCAAATATATTATTGATCCCCAGCCTGCACTTTTCCAAACACCCGTTAATACAACAATACTTCTAAAATACTTAGGTTCACCCATAAAAAATATTTGCTCAAAACCAAAATTTTGAAGTATTGAATTTATAATACCCGTATCAATGGCAAGCATTGTAGTATACATATATGCGACAACAATCCAGGATATAAAATGTGGCAGATAAGTTGTACTCTGTATTATCCTTTTAACTCGTATATTTCTCACCTCATTAATTAACAATGCCATTATAATAGGAGCAGGAAAACTAACAGCAAACCTATAAATCGTAATAATAATAGTGTTCTTTACTGAAGCCCAAAAGTAACTGTCATTAAAAAACCAAAAATTATCAAAACCAACCCAGGGACTTTTCCATATTCCAAGGTGCAACTGATAATCTCTAAAAGCAATTTGTGCACCTACCATTGGCATATACGAAAAAATAAATAAAGCGACTATACCGGGAAGTATAAAAATATAATTCCACATATACTTTTTAAGTAAAATACTATTTTTTCGTATTTCCCCTGTATGTTTTCCAAAATACCTATTCATATTTTAATATATACCACCTTTTTTATTATGCCTTATATTTACAAAAGTTTAATCTTGTCTGGACAGACTGGTTGTTTAAACCAGTTTGTCCAGACTATCATTATATCACAATTCATTTAACTTGTTTTAAATACTCTGATTCCCATTCTCCTTTTACTTTTGACCAAGCTCCTCTTGATTCCAACTGAGCCTTGTATTCCTGCCACACTTTTTCAAAAGCTTGTTCATCCTTTGCACTAATTAGCTTGGCAAAATATTCCATATCTATAGATCTAAGTGTTTCAGCATTTGTATTCCATAGACTATCTGATGGCATTATAATATTATCAAAATTACGAATAGGGCAGTGATAACCTTGTTCGTAATTGAATTTATGCATTCCGAAAACCCAAGCCAATATTTTTTCATATGCTGGTGTAAAATAGTTCAGGTCAAGACCAAAAGGACACATTACTGTATTGCTTATATGCTGAAACCCTAATTTTTCCAATCCATTATAATCAGAAGCTGACATAACTTTATTTATTTCTTCATCAGTAACTTTTAGCCATGGTTCTCCCCTTTCAGGATCCCAATCCCAGGTTTCGCCACGAGGTCCATACATTATTTGCCATTGAATATATTCACCTGTTCTTGAACCCCAATCAGAAACCTTTGCAACTGCATCTGGATTTTTGCAACTTGTTGTAATAGCCAAACCGCCAGTTCCATACGGATTATATGTTGTACTAATACCAAGTTTTTCAACTCCAGTAACCGATGGATAATTCATATATTCAAGTTTTGTTGCCGCATTTTCTCCTGCAGTTACACTGGGCCATATATTTAATGCAGAATCAGCAAATAAAGCTACTCTGCTGTTCATTACTTTTTCCTGAAGTTGTTGATTTTTTTGTGTTACATACTCAACATCAAGTAGTTTTTGATTATTCAATCTATTAATCCACGCTAATGCTTCTTTAGTTTTTGGATGTTCACGAAAATGAATAATTGTATTTTCATATATATCGAACCCTGAATATGCTGTACTAACACCAAATGTTGGTAGTATAGTTGTCCATATACTTGATAAATCCTGGCCAGCACTCATTGGAATTATTGAAGCACCATCGGAGTTTTTAAGATTTTTATCTTTAACAGCTTTAAGATAATTCTCTATCCCATCAATTGTTTTCAAATCATCCGCAATCATTCCGACTGCATTAAGGTAATCTGGATGAACATACCACCCTGGGGCTAACCAATAACCATAGATTGAGTTTTCATCTTCATACCACATACGGGGAAACATATAGATGTGTCCATCCGTGTGTGTGTAATTATTGATAACCTTATCAGGTATTTCCGCTAGATTAGGAAATTTATCCGGCATTTTGAAATATTTATCAATTGGTATAATTAAATTTGACTTTAACAATTTGTCCACCCATGTCCAGTTATTTGATGTTATAAAAATTACATCCTCCATGTCACCACTGGCAAGTTTGAGTATAAACGCCTGTTCTGGGTCACCCGTTATATAGTTACAGTTAAATGTAACCCTAGTGTGCTCTGCAATAAGTGCTCCAATTTTTGTATCCATTTGGCGTATATTTGCTGCACCTGAATGAGTTGACGAAGGTATCCAGGCTGTCAATTCAATAATCTCCTCTTTTGGCGCTTCTGTTGATTCCTGCTCACTAGTAGTAGATTCAGATTTTGTTTGAGAAATTGTTGTTGTTGTATTTTCACTCTCTTTTGAAATTCCAGAACAAGCAGTTAAAAAGGTTGTTATCAGCATTATTGTCAATAAAACTTTCAAAAATTTATTCATACAAAACACTCCTTTTAATTTTTTTAATTTCAGGTTAACTCTCTTTAATTTTTTAACATTTAAAATATTGCTTAATTTTATCCCCCCCTTCTACCTTTAAATTATAGATAATAACTAATATCTCAGCAACCGGTATATAATTCCTTAACACCTCCTTTTATTCGTATCATTAATATGGATTTGGGAGAATTCTTGGTTTTCCGGTAAACAGAGAAGTTCTTCCTCCTACCGGAACAGATCCGACAACCATATTACCCAGCCATAAAAATTTCATCTGCAAATCAGGCCTGTTAGCTTCTTTCCCCCAAAGTGCACCTACTTCATGAAGAAAACTAATTAATGGATACGTTATTGTTAATTCGTCCCCACATACTGCATCAAATCTAATGTAATCACCTGACCATAAAATATTAACCAGATTTGTATTTACATAAGCCTTGATTTCATTCCTATTGCTCCAGTGAGGCGGTCTTAAAAAGAAAGTACCTTCTGTTTTCACCTTCACAGTGATTCTTCCTTCTTCAGGCATAAATGATACAACCCTCGCCCATTTGGAATCCACATTGAAACACATATTTATATAAACACCTTCAGGGCCAAGCCTTGATTCGGATAATTTCATAATTGTATTTGACCATGTAGTATGTATGGCGCGCATTCCTTCATTTGCACAACAACCGAACATAGCAAATCCACTTACTCCTCCCAATAATTTATTTTCATAATCATTGAGACCTGAACCACCTATAAAACCGCCTTGAAATTTTTTCAAAACTTCCAGCCCTTTATTAATAGCCTCTTCTCCCTTATCTTTATTTAATTCTCTATAGTATTCTTCAAATTCAGGAGTGATTATAAACTGAAGGTTGCTGATGTAATTACGCATATATCGTTCAACATAGTCATAATATTCAGTATATCCCCAGCGTGCAATCAGACATGCTGTTGACATCATGTCTGAAACACAACAGGTTTCATTGCAATTGTCAGGCCTTGCCGGAAACCACCCCGTGCCTGTACCTCTGGTAAGCATAAAATCCCATGCTTTTTTGGCAAATTCTATATATCTTTTGTTATTTAATACAATACCTAGTTCAGCTACTCCCCATATAGCGTGCATTGTTGCATGGCTATGGCCTTCAAAACTTCCATCCTCATTAATAACCAACCCGTTAGGCTGTGCACACTCCATTATACCTTTTGCATATGCTTCAGCAAAATTCAAAGCTTCTTTATCCCCTGTTACTTCCCAATATGCTATAAGAGGCACAATAACGGGAGCAGGATGTATATTCCAAGGATTAGGTACTGGTTTTCCATCGAAATCCAACATTCCCATTCCACAAGTAAACCAACATCTCTTTTCTTTATCCCAAACAGCTAGTTTTTCAAGTGCCTTCATTACTTTTTTTGCTAATCTTATTGAATCGGTATTTCCGGTTTTTTTAAAATCTTCCGAAAGGCTTTTAATTATTTTTGCCATTCCCCATATATGAATTTTGTAATCTTCCTTTTTGTATACTGCATCAGTCTTTCCTTCATTATAACAACCAGGATGAGTTATAAATCTTCCTTCTTCATCAATATAATCCTTTACACGTTGATGAAATTTAATCTCTACTTCCATACCTTTATTTGAACCAGTAATTTCACGCATATAGTACCATTCCCAATCCATACGAGTGTCAGTATCTCCTGGGACCACTACATCTTGAGCTTCAGGTATAGGTGGGCATTTTAATGGAAAACATTGAAAGACAGGTTCATAATTGTACTGTTTACGTGGTGTCTCAGTAAGATAATTTAATGCCCATTCAGCCATTCTTCTCAAGTCAATATCATTGGGTATTTCTGATTCTTTTAACATATTAACGTTTGAAGAAGGCTGCACCGCATTGCTTATATTGCTTATTTTTCCTGTAAGACCTTTGATAGTATTACCCTGAGTTGTTTTTTGTTTAGACATGTTAACATTTCACCCCTTCTTTATTATTTAGAAGATTTAGTGTCGACTTATAGAATACGTTTCCCTTATTAAGATAATATAATACATTAATTTAAATGTCAAGCTTTTTTTATTTTTTTTATAATAAGATATAATATTTAACCTTAATCCGCTCTATTCAAAGGTAAATAGAAGTAATATAATAATATGTAAGAAGGGATAATAAAGGTATATTGTTAAAGTTTAATTAATAAATTTTTAAGTTTTTCTTGACTTCTTTATGCGACAGTAATATAATAAATAGGAGAAACGTATTACTTTGATATTTCTAATTGGAAATAAACTATTTAAAGAAATTCATTTTTTTGTGATGGGAGAAGTTATTTATGAATGAATTCAGTGAGTGGAGAGGATTTGATTTAAGAAAACGTTGTGAGAAAATAAAAAAAACATTTAATCATGAAAAGGTAACCTCAGCAGAAGATATACCTCTAATTATTAATAGTCCGGCTTATTTTGGCTTTGGCAATAAACCAGTTCCTGACAATTATTGGAATAAGCCTGAATGCATGGTAAATTATCAGGCAGAAAACTTTGAACGTCATCTAAGTAAAGTTAATGATGATACTATTCCATACTTTATGCCGTGGTTTGGTACAGGAGTTATTGCGTCAGCATTCGGCTGTAAAATAAAAGAAGCAACCGGTAATGGTGATGACCCTGCTGTAGCAAGTACGGTTATAAATAAAATTTCAGATATTGCTAAGCTAAAACTTCCCGACCCGTATAAAAACGGATTAATGCCTAAAGTACTGGATTTTATAGACTATGCCCGTGAAAACAGTGATTTGCCAGTTGGATTAACAGACATGAATAGCCCTTTGGGTACAGTATGTCAAATGGGTGGATATGACAAAATATTTCTTTGGATGTATGATGAGCCTTCTGCAATACATGAAATTTTTGAAATTGTAACCGAAGCTTTTATTAACTGGGTAAAGGTCCAAAAGCAGCATATTGGTG
>CAZANH010000063.1:0-3182 GCA_964486515.1 uncultured Eubacteriales bacterium | reverse complement strand
GATAATTATAGGGGTGGAGGTAGGTTTATGGATCGCGATATATCAATTTTACTGGCAGGCATAGGCGGATATGGGGAAGTATATGCAAAGGAGCTACTTGAATATTCAGGGGACAGGAAGTTTCATATAGCGGGTGTGGTGGAGCCTTTCCCGCAGAATTCCCCGTATTATGAAAAATTCAAGAAATTGGATATTCCCGTGTTTTCAACAATAGAAGAATATTACAAGGAGAGGGCTGCAGATCTTGCGGTAATTTCATCGCCAATTCAGTTCCACCGTGAACAGGCATGCTATGCGCTTTTAAAAGGAAGCAATGTATTATGTGAAAAGCCGATTAGTGCTACCGTAGAAGATGGAATTGAAATGATAAAGGCAAGGGATTTATCGAAGAAGTTTTTGTCCATAGGTTATCAGTGGTCGTACAGTGAAGCGATACAGAAGTTAAAGAGGGATGTAATGTCCGGTATCTACGGGAAACCGTTGAGATTCAAAACTCTTTTGTTGTGGCCGAGGAAGCATAGGTACTTCAAAAGGGCGTGGGCGGGGAAAATAAAGGATTCAGAGGGCAGGATGGTTTATGACAGCATAGCAAATAATGCCACGGCACATTACATACACAACATGTTCTATATCCTTGGAGAAACCACCGATACCGGAGCCATACCCGCAGAAGCAACAGCAGAGCTTTACAGGGCAAATGATATTGAGAATTATGACACCGCAGCCTTCCGTGTAATTACGGATAAGGGTGTGGAACTTTTATATATAGGTACACATGCGGTAGAAAAAATCTATGGGCCGGTATTTACCTATGAATTTGAAAAGGGGAGCATCGTATACAGGGATAATGCCGGTGATAATACATTGCTTACTGGAATTTTCAAAGATGGTACCAAAAAAACATACGGAGAACCCAATGACAATGTTTTGAACAAATTATGGAATATTATGGATGCCATAAACAACAGGGCAAAAATATTATGCGGGCCGGAAGCTGCAATGCCTCATGCAATGTGCATAGCTGGAATAAGTAAAGCTGTGCCTGATATAGCCGTATTTGACAAAAACATCAGCAAATGTGATGGAAAGGGTGATGAAAATATAACATACGTAAAAGGCCTGTATGAAGACATGAAGGTGTGTTATGACAACTGGAAACTACCTTCGGAAATGGGCATGCCATGGTCAAGACCTGCAAAATCCATAAAAATACCGCCTCAAAAACTTTAGATTTTTAGAGATTGCACAGTGCCGAGGACATTATAACACAAAACTATAATTAAAGTATACTATAAAAGATTGAATTGTATTACAACATTATTTTATATTGCATAAAGTTAAGTTTATCAATATCAGAATCTAAGCTTAATGTACCTGTTTGTTTCAACACTGTGAGGTCACTGCATCTTTTTGTAAATACCCATTATATGGATATTGGAGACAGGATTGGGGATAAGCATCTACCTACCAATTATATCTAATAACAGGTGAATATATGTAACTCTTTTTCTGTGAAACTGGATTTAAGATATTTAAAATTGTTGATACAATATTTATACTTTTCTGAACCTTAAACCTTCTATGCTTTCAAAATGCCCATCACCTGATATTAATTCGTAATTGTTTGACATTGCAATGGCGGCAATCCAAATATCATTTTCAGGTATATTAATACCTTTGTTTTTGAGGCTGTTTTTAATAAGGCCATAGTATTCTGCAGATGAAGTATCAATAAGAATAAGATGATAATCTGAACAGAATTCTGAAAACAACTTTTTATTTAAATCTTTTTTACTTGATTTTTCAACCCCGTACATTAATTCACCATATACAATTACAGGTATAAAAACATTATCTGCTTCCAAGTTATCTAATACTCGGGCATATTCTTCATTTCCATTGATTACTTTGACAATAATATTTGTATCCAGTAATTTACCATTCATTAGCATCTACCTTTTCACAATCTTCTACTGCTTGGAGGATTTCATCACAACTCTTGTCATCAAGCATACCCATATACTTCCTATGGGGCTTTTGAGTAGAATCATGCTGAATATACTCATCCAGTATAGTAATAATAACCTTTTGGTTTTGCTTTATTGAAAGTTTTTCAAGTGGAATAATTCTTTCTCCATTGTAAAACCCTTTAATTGCAAGCATTGTAATCACATCCTTATTACTTTTATATTATTAGTATAACATATTGAAACTTATATTTACAATTATTTTTGCTAACTTGTAATATCAGAAGTTAACGGGTTTTTATTTAGTTGACATATAAAAGAAAAGAAGTTATTTCTATGTTTGAGGGTACTGCATCACTATAATAAGGGAGAGAAACTTTTAATGGGATAGTAATTGGGGCAAGTGTCAAATTTATAATATACACCATTGCATACAAATGGTAAATATTGTCGCTTTTTGCAAAGCGACATACCGATGGAAATAAAATTTTCTACGTAACTTTTAGGTTTAATCGACGTGCTTCACACTACCGTGGCAAGCTGTTTTATAGGTTGATACCACATCCCTTCAAATACCCTACTGTAAATATTGCAAACTGCACTACTCCCAAAACAATGATTCACAGACGGTATTGTTTTACTTAATAAGAAAAAATATAGTGAAGAATTACGCTTAAAACTTTACAAGAATCGGATTTGACTATAAATATCTTGATGATGTGTGAAATTTCATGCGGACACCCATTAAGATTTTCGTCAACGGTATTACGTGCAAAAGCATGTATGTAGACCAACAGCAGGGTGAAAGAAAAAAACATAACATCATATATAATGACTGAAAAGAATGTTGTTGTGAAGATCCAGTCCAATGATAAATGGAAAGCAGAAACTCTTGAAATTTCGATAAAAAAAACGGTCAAAGGGAGGTAAAAAGAGATAAAATATTATTATAAAAGGTATGGAAGGAATGTAAGCAGGATGGTATAATAAAATCAGTTCAATCAGGGCGTTGCACTAATGACTAATGGAGGGATTATTTTGAAAAACGGGTTAAAACAAATGCCTATAGGGATAGACAACTTCAAAGAGCTTATAACAAAGAACGGATACTTTGTTGATAAGACTCTGCTTATAAGGGAAATAATAGAAAGCTTGAGCAAGGTTATTCTCTTTACAAGACCACGCCGTTTTGGCAAGACACTTAATTTCAATATG
>CAZANH010000062.1:0-2251 GCA_964486515.1 uncultured Eubacteriales bacterium | reverse complement strand
TATTGAAGGTGTGAAGTCCGTATGTTCAAAAAACGAATCAGGAATAGTTATGTGCACTGGCAAAAAAAGGTTTACGGAAAAGAGTGATTATGTTGATTATTTTCTTGAAAACCGCATAGACGGGTTGATATATGTTTCTTACGTGGGAGTGGGGCGTGAAGGTGTAATAGAAGAACTTGAAAATAATAATATTCCGTTTGTATGTGTAATAGGAGCCAGAGATATTAGAGAAGTCAGCTGTGTGGATGTCGATTTTAGGAAAAGCGGATATATGGCGGGAAAACATCTTGCCGATATGGGATATAAAAGTGTTGCATATCTTTCAGGAATAAGTGAGGGTGACTTAATATATGCGGAAAAGGAGAGATATGAAGGTTGTAAAAGGTTTATGGCTGAAAATGGAATGAAAATTCAATTCATTGATGTGTTAAAAGGTACCGAAGGCGAAAAAAACATGATTATGAAAGCGGAAGAATTGTTGAAAAACAGGAGTTTTGATGCCGTGGTATCGACTTCATACATTTGCTTTATTGTATTAAAGGCTTGCGCAAATTCAGGCGTTAAAGTTCCCGATGAATTAGGAGTAATATCACTGGATAATGAACTTTATGCTCCGTATCTGTACCCATCTCTTACGACTATTGATGAACCACTTTTTGAAATAGCAATAAAAGCGTCTAGTGTGTTGTTTGAAAAAATAAACGGAAGAAACATATGTGTTAAGGAAGAAATTCCGCCTTTAATATCAGTAAGGGAATCAACAGGCAGGCATACAGTATGACTTGAGGTGGTTTGCATCCATATTGACATAAGATGGGTATTCAGTAAAAATAGAAAGGAGAAATTAACACAATAATTCATACGTATGAATGTTGCGGTTATCAATGGATGATTACAAGGTTTAAAGCAAATATAGTGAAAAACAAGGGGGATTTTATAAATGACACCGAAACAAAGAGCAATTGCAGCTCTTACAATGAAAGTACCCGATATGGTACCCACATTTGAACTTGAATTTCAACTTGAAGAGGAAATGTTCGGAAAAAAGTTTTATACGGAGGAATTATCTCCACAGAATCTTAAGAAAATGACAATGAAGGAAAAAGAAAGGGAAATATACAAACTTGCCGAATATATGGCCGAAGTCTACAGTAATCTTGAATATTCGATAATACCTTGTGCATATCTGGGTGATTATGGAGAAGCGGGTCCGCGTGATGTACCTCCTGAAACAAAAATGGTTATTAAATTTCTCAGGGATATTTTGGGGGATAAATATATGATCCATTTTCATGGAGATAATACTTTTGCAATTCCGGATGGAAATGAAATGTATGACTTTGCGTATTCAATAGCTGATGATCCTGAAGGAATGAAACAAAGGGCTGAAAGAATGGCGGAAGATGTTATAGAAAGGAATAAGAAAGTGGCTGAAGCAGGGGTAGACTGTCTTATATTGTGTGCGGATTACTGTTATAATACCGGACCCTTCCTTTCGCCTGCAATGTTTGCGGAATATATACAGCCGTATCTTTGCCATATAATCGAAGAAGCCAGGAAAATTGGGTTATATACAATAAAGCATACGGATGGGAATATCATGCCCATACTTGATCAACTTGTAGAATGCAAGCCTCATGCTCTTCATTCAATAGATCCAATGGCGAATGTAGACATAAAGGAAGTAAAAAGATTGGTAGGAGATAAAGTCTGCCTTTGCGGAAACGTAAACTGTGCACTTATGCAGACAGGTACCGAACAGGAAGTTATAGAAAGTGCTGAATACTGTATGAGACATGGGAAACCCGGGGGCGGATATATATTCAGTACCAGCAATGTCCCATTTAAGGGGTTGCCTCCCGAAAGGTACCAATTAATTCTTGACGTATGGAAAAGAATGAGAGACTATTAAAGCATTATTAATACGAACATACGAGGATTAATACAAATGTATAAAAATCGTTTAAAATAACCAAAATAGATATAATGATTGCAGTTGCTTTATTTTATAATGAAATAAATAAAAGCAGGTGGTTTAAATGGAAAATGATAATGAAATTAAAATAACGACAAACGACAGGTTGCAGCGTGCATGGGAAAACTCAATGGAATTGACCAGAGATTTTGAGGTTTACTCGAAAGAGATTGATGATGATGAAGTTAAACAGGTCTTCAAGCAGTTTGCCGAGGATGAAGGTTTTCATGCTTCAAAACTGCGGGAACTTATTCGTGAACGTCAACAAAATGAAAT
>CAZANH010000061.1:0-9544 GCA_964486515.1 uncultured Eubacteriales bacterium | reverse complement strand
GCTTCGTATGCTCCGAAACATTTACATGGATGATTCTTTCATTTACAGCCTGTTTTAAGGCAGAATGTATAATCACATGCATATACTTTATGGTCCGGGGAGACAGACCGCCTTCCTTGTTGACCATCTTACCGTCAACTTTGTGTTTATCGGTTCTGCCGCTCACCAGCTTATCATTATAAAGCTTCTGCAAGTTAGAGGTTTGCAGCTGCATCAGTTTTATACCTCCAATTTCAGGGATAACATGAGTGTTTATAATGCCCTTGTAACTCAGCCAGGTTGTTTCCTTTACCGATGCTTTAATAGTAACATTCAGCCATGTGTCAAGCCATTCCTTAACCGTTATTTTATTTGGTTCAACATAGGTGTTGTTGTGTAGGTCAGCCTTTGCGTTCTTCATTTTTCCCAATACGTCAGACTGTCTTTTCCCAGTTATAGTTATATAATCTGTACTGCCATTCGGTTTAAATCCGTTCGGGATCCTTGCTACCCATAGGCTGTCGGATTTCCTTTGGAACAATGTCCCTTCTCCGTTTGCCCTTGCTTTCTTCTTTGCCATGATTTCTCAATCCTCCTATTCCTTATAATTCAAACACGTTTGCGGCGTTTTTTAGATCGTCAACTGTTGTTGTAACCCGATCGAGTTTCTTTGCAGCCCCGTTATGTCCATTGCCCCGGAATCCTTTTAGCTTGCTGTCAACTATCCGTGAAATTCTCGTTTCAAGGTCTGTACCGTCCTGCTGCATGTCTTTCCTGATAAGCTCACAGATATACAAGCTTATATTGGTCCGCTTCTTAATCTTTTGAATATGCTTATATTCCTGTTCGTATTGATGTGGGAATGATACTGATATCCTATTCAAACTTAATCCCTCCTATCCGCAAGAATCCCTCTACGTTACTCCATTGTGCATCATCAACAACTACCGCGTGAGGAACAATTGATTCTATCCTGTCCTTTAAAGCTGTAGAGGTACCGCCGACAAAAACCACGTCCAAAACGTCAATGTTTATGCTGTTCCTCTTAATTTCCTGCAGGATCCTATTTAAGTATCCTTTTACAACTCCGTCAACTATTGCAATACTGGAAGGGTCAATTATGCCCTTTACTCTAAGCCCGTTATCCTTCAAAATATACCTTGCGTTTTGCAGGTTTATATCTGTACCATACTTTGAATTTAACTGGTTAATAAGCTGTGTCTCAAGCTCATTGCCTCCATGATTCAAGGTAAACATGGAGCTTATTTCCGGTGTCAGACTATCATATACCGTGAAGTTCATGTTTAAGCCACCTAAGTCGATTACTGCCGTTCTCTTATCCTTGAATAATCCCGGATGAAGGTATACCGCTCCGCTTCCCTCCGGCAGTATCAGGATATTATCAAAAATATTGTAATGCCTCTTGCTGTTGATACGAAGAGAGACATATTTCTGATTCAAGATATATTCCTTGTACTGATCCCGGAGTTCCTTATTCTTGTAAACTGTCACAGGACATCCAAGAACCAACTGAACCATATCCCCGCTGTTCGTAAGCTGGGACATAGCGGTATAAGCACAAAGCTTATGAACGATATTTGTCTTGCTAACATCATAAGATATTTCTTCTGCCATATCACCAATAAGATAAAACTGCCTGTCAAACTCAATGGCGTATGAGTTGCCTTGCTGCTCTAAGCCCATATCATTTGAAATAAGCTTGCTCCTGAATGATACCCTCTTACTTTCTGATAATCCTTTTGTCATATACTTGCCTGGGTCGATTGCCACTAATCGTTTAATATCCACGTCTTTACTCCTTCTTGTATGAAGATTTCTTAAATCCTCATAATCTTTTCATTATTTGTGTATGACATTTTAAGAATTTATCATACACATAGTGTAAAAAAGGGGGCGTGAAGCCCCTTTTGTGTTACCTTGTTCCTGCCACTGATTGCAATCCTGTAAGAATCGCGTCTTCAATAAACGCGTCTAATTTTTTGCTGTATGCCTTCGGAAGCTCCTTTATCAATTCTGCTTCATCAGTAAAAAAATGCTCTTTTGCCACCTGTACAATTTCCTTCGCGGTAAGGTTTTTGTCGGCTTCAAAATAAAGCCTTTCCCCTTCCGATATGCCCTTACAAGCTAATACAACTATCCCTATTCCTGCTCTTACTTTTCCTGCGAAGTGCTTTGAGCATAATCTAAAAATAACCTCATTATTATTTTTTATTAAGTCACTCATGGTTTGTTCTTTCATATCCTTCATACCTCCTACAAATTTTTGTTATTTTCCTGTGTAGCCGTTGTCTTTTGCGGATTCTTCAAGGCTTATGCCTTGATTTTATTTTTCAGTGTTTTGATTTCCCGCAGAAGTTCCTCGTTGCCCTGGATAATCTTTTCTCCATCAGATATGCCTTGATAGGTCTTGATCTGGCGCTCAAGGTTCTCCTGTGTTTGATTCTCTATAAGTGTAAGTCCTGTTCTGATAATCCAGCGTTCGTATGAATTGAATTCCAATAAAAAATACCTCCTTCCATATTCCCTTGAAAGAAGGTCTATTGTCTGATATAATTAATAACAGAATGACCTTTATCAAGGTTGTTGCATTAAGGAATCCGGTCAGTCCGCTAAACTTTGCCGGGTTCCTTTTCATTTGTCAGTTTCTCCATCAAGGCTAGAATAATATATGCGTTCATTGATATTCCCAGTCTGTTGGATGCCTCTGCTGCCTTGCTGTAGATATCCAAAGGTAGCCTTAACTGAAACTTCTGTTTGTCGTTCTTTGCCACTCAATCACCTCCACTTCGTTATCTCTTTAACCATATTACCATGATGTTATTATAATGTCAATATAATCTTTATAAAATCATTATGATTGTATTAAAATCTTTGTAATATTCGTATCATAGTATTATAATTCAATCAGGGAGGGATATGCATGTATGAAGAAGAACCACGAAAACAATATACAATCCGTTTGCCGGAAAGCCTCTATGGTAAAATTGAGCTTGTTGCCAGAAAGAATAAGCGGTCAATAAACGGTCAGATTGAATTTATGTTAGAGGAATATATACTTGACCTTGAGCAAAAACAGGGACCTATCGTGAAGGATAAAAGATAGCTATCATAGAGGGAAACGGTGCGCCTGCTTTGCTATCTCCGAATTTTACTTTGCCTTTAATGAAACGTATTTCCGCTTTACCATATACATAGGCATGGAACCATCTTGTATTTGTCCTGGCAGGTAATAAGCATACAATTGTTGCGCCCTTCCTGCTGGCCTCGTATGCTTTAGCTATCCAGAATACAATATCACGGCCATATGGCGGATTCATGAATACTGTTTCTTGCCCCCAGTCCTGCAATAGTCCGTTGTCCTCGGCAGTAAAATACCGGCTGCATTTATGATTGCCAAGGTCAGCGCATGGATCAAGCGTAAAGCTGAATTCCTTGCTCAATTCGTCAAATAAATCCTGTGGCGTTGTCCAGGTGTCTTTCTTGCTGCTGTATAATGCTTTTGTGTTCATTGGGTGTTCCTCCTTTGATTATTTTTGCGCATAATAAAAGAGCCTCTCAGCCCTGATAATTTAAAGCAATATTTATTCTATTGGTAGTCCTTTTACCGCAACTGTATCTATTGAATAGCTCCAAGGCTTATCTGGATAGGTTACACTGCTATCCATATTAAAGTCTGTGCTAAAAGATGAAAGCGGGGTAATATTTAATGATTCTTCTTTTGTAATCTCTTTGTAAAACAATACATCATCTTTATAAAATCTAATATCCAATTCAATGAATTTTACTATATAATCTCGTGAAATATTATTAATAATTACTGTATACTTGTTTATGTCTTTGCTTATAACAAGGATACCTCCTTTTGAATCGGCCGCTTTTTTGCGTTCTTCTAATATTTTTTCCCAGGCGCTAAGCTCTGATAGATTTAAGACACATTTAACAATTGATTTATCTAAGTTTTCATAATTGTTTAATCCTGTGCTATTGGATTCAGTAATATCCTTCTTGTTCTCTATTTCTACCCATCCATCACTTGATAACTCGTATGTTTTTCCGGTTAACCTGTCAACCTTCAACTGTGTTGATGTATCAATGTAGAATCTATTTGACAAGCCATGTATTATCAAGCCTGCAGCAATAATCAACGAAGCAACAATTATTATGACTTTATTATTGAACAAGGTTAAACCCTCCTTTGTTAAGCCTTATCAAACAACAAATACCATGCAACAAGCGCAAAACCAAACAAGAAGAAAATGCAGCTACCTGCAAAAAACACTCTATCATAAGTAGTCCACCCATTTGTAATACTTATATCTAATGCATCTTGCGCCTCATCAGATAATTTAGGTTTTATTTTTAAGTCAATTTTTTGCCTGTTTTCTTTAAGCCAGTCATTATAATGAGCGATTAAAGATACTCCTGCAATTGTAGCAATCCCGGAAATAACTACTAAAAACCATTGTAGTTTTTTATCCTCAAGTAAGCTGTAAAAAGTTACTATTGCAGCATCTACCAACAATACATAATACATGGTTAGCCATATCTGATTTTTCGCTGACTTAACTGCATCGGCAAGTAATTGGTATATTAAATTTATTTCTGCACTTGCTTTATCTGATTTATTTCTATTATCTTTATCCATGTATATCATTCCTTTTTTATATATAATTCTACAAAAAGATGGAAAACTCTTTAAAAAATATACTTGGACATAGACTTATACTAATCTCAATAAATAAACAGTTTTCCCTTATTTTCTTGTATAAAATCCATGTTTTAAATAAATATTGCGTTCAACTTATCTTTAACATGAGGCAACCTTAATAATAACGGATTCCTCGAAAAGAAGTGTTCCTTTTTATTTATAAATCATAAATTCTAATTTGTACTGTCTTATCTTCTTTGTTCTTTTTATTTACCTTTTTGAATGTAGCCTCCAATGCTACTCGTGGGTATTCCAGTTGCTTTCCGTTTATGAGGTCTTTGACAGTGGTAATCTCTATCGGGCTTTTATTTACTCAATTAGCATCTCCATTTTTGCCTTCAACTATTTCTATTTCCTCCGGTGTTAATCCATATATTTTATAAACAAGTTGGTCGATTAATTTCTCATATTCGCGGACTTTAGCTTGTTTAACAAAGTTTTCTAAATAGTCATCATCTTTGGTGATGGTGAGAATTTTATCAGCGAATTCAATAAATGGTTTTTGCTCTGTTGGCAATATATTTTTTATTGGTATCTCAGAAAGCGGCTTCCGAAAGAGTTCAAGTATTTCACCCTTTTTTTTACCTTTATGATAGAGCCATTTATAGTAAAGAGAAGAATTAAGAAGTGACAATAAATATTTCAAATTATATTTATTATCTTTCTGTGTAATAATATAGCAGTCAGATCGACAAAACCATTCTTGATCATTATATGCAAAAGAGTTGTATCTTGCTCTGTATGGAACAACTATTTTCCTGTTTGTAAATATTTCTTCTGTTCTACACCACTGCAACTGATGATACTTGATTTTTCCATTTAGAACCTCTCTTCTATCATTTAGAATTCCTTTGAATCGATTTAAATGTCTTTGAATATTTGGATATTGGGAAATATCATATTGTTTTTTCCCCAAATACAATAATAATTTTTCCTCTTTACTCTTACACCAATATTTGTCTATATCTGAATTTTTGAAAAAAGATCTTAGTAATGTTTTTTCTTTTAGAGTGAATTTTTTTATAACTTCAATATCTCTCGGATTAGTTAAGCTAAAAACAAATATTCCATTACCCAGTTTAATATCTTTATCGTTTTCTATTTTTTTTATATTTTTTTTTGAGACATAATCGCATCCACTAACTACACCTTGGTTAATATTGGCAATTGAAGAAAGTGAACAGCCTTGGTCAGAAACCTTATCCAAAATTGTATCAATTGTCCTTGAGGTTTCGGAACCTTCGCTATTTACTTTATCTATACGTATATATTTCTCTTTTCCTTCGTATAGTTCTAATTGCGGAATTTCATAGTATTGTGTTCTGTCATCACCCCAATTAAGAATTGAATCCAAAATTAAAGATTTTGCATCTCCTTTCCGGTAGGTTATACATGTTTTTGCTGGCAATTTTGATTGACATTTGCACAATAAAGTTATTATATTGTGTTGTCCTTTTGCAGATTCAAATATCCTGAGTTCATTAAAGCTTATAAGCTTCCGAATCATCGCACGTTTCTGGAAGTCTGTACGTAATTTAAAAGCTCCTGTTGCAGTAAGGTAATAGTTCGTAGTAATAAATACAATTTCTCCATTTGTCTTTGAGATATTAAGAGCCAAATGAAAAAAGAAATAAAAATAATCCATTTTACCCAAATAATACTTCTTGAGAGTTCCCTTTTTAGTATCTCTGAAAAGTTCCTTATGTCCGCTCTCTCCAATATATGGCGGATTAGAAATCACCACATCAAACCCTTTTTTCTCGTGGAAAACTTCCGCAAAATATAGTCGCCAAGGGAAAAAAGGCCTGGCCTTGTTGCCAGAGGTATATTCTCTTAACTGCCTTTCAAATTGTTCTAAACTAAAACCTGATGTTTCATACAATTTCCCTTTTTCTTTTTGGATAATCGTTTCTCTCTGTTCTTTATTGGTTAGATTTTTATACTTTTCTTCAATCGCTTTAACCCTACTGAAATAATTAGTTTTTTGTTTTTTTAGCTTTGTTTCAAATATTTCAATTATTAAATCTTCTATCTCATGCTTTAGTTTCTGTTTTTCACTTACACCTGCTTTATTAAGATATTCATTTTTTTTATCCTTCAGTTTTTCAACCAAAGTATTTACATCATCTTCTGCAATAAATAGTTGGCCGTTTTTGCCAACATCCTCTTTATCAAAATCAATCCCCATAAACTCAGACAGCAGACTATTTCCCTGCATAATTTTATAATCCAAGTTGGGCAGAGGCTGGATTGTTTCTCTTTCCTCTTCGTCCACGATAAGGGAAAGCCATAAACGGAGCTTAGTGATTTCCACGGCGCCCGGATCAATGTCTACACCATAAAGGCAGTTCTGAATCGCCTGTCGCTTATAATGGTACGGCGTTCGCTCACCATTATCACCGATATAAGGCGTGAGAACTCTTCGGGTCCGGATAATTTCATTCATTATTCCCACAGGGAACGCACCGGAGCCCACGGCTGGATCGCAGATGCGGATTGAGGCTAACTTTTCGTCTACGAGCTTAGCATGCTTACGCATGCTCTGGGGGAGCAAAAAGGTGTACCTTCCGGTTTCGCGCCCTTCATTGACTACGTGGCTATCATTTTCAACAACAGACTCGCCGTATTTAATTAGCGTCTCAATATCTTTTTTGCTTGCTTTTCCGGTAAGCTCAGTTGATAAATAATTGGCTAAACTTTCCTGACACATATAGTGTACTATTTCTCTTGGAGTATAGTAGGTGCCTTTGGATTTTCGGTCTTTGACTTCTAAGAGATTTTCAAAAACCTTGCCAAGCATTTCCGGATCTATGGCCACTTCCTTTTCTAAAGGCTCATCTTCTTTAACCGTAAAATTGTAGCGGTCAAAAATGTCGAAAATACCATCTCCGATATCTCCCTCTTTTGTTTTGTTGTCATTTGAGAAAATATCATTAGATAAACATATATCCGTGTTCCACCAGTCATAATTGTTGATAGGGTCAAAAAGACCTCCGTTCAAGAAAGGAATTCGACAATTGAATCGGCTATAGTAATCACCGGAGTGTTCCAACCGCAAAGCTTCGTAAAAAAGCGGTTCTAATATGTCGTTGAAGAAATTATTATATTTCCCATACTTCCCTTCAAAGAGTTTACGTAAAAATTGTTTAGAACCATCACCCCATTCAGCATTGCGCTCCACACCAAACCATCCTTTTTTTTGTAGGAAGTAAAGAAAAACAATCTGTCCTAATAGTTTTTTAGCAAAGCTGACCGTGTCAACACTCTTCGCTTCAAATTCAGCTTTAACTATCAGGTCTTTAGTAATAGCTTTGTCCATTTCTTCCTTCGTGCGCAGGAAAAGTTCACGATATTTTAAGAAAAACTCTTTAGTGACAATCTCAATATTGAAGGCTTCTTCGATTTCTAATAGGGTAGGAGCTTGTTCATCATTTGCTAGTATCTCCACCAGTCTGCTTTGTGCAGTATGGCTTTTTTCGTTTGCGCCCACCAAAAAAGACCAGCGCCGGGCAGGAGTAAATTCTTCTTTAACTTTTACATTACCAGCTTTGGTCTGTTCAAATCTATAATCCATCTTAACCAGTGAAAATCGCCAGTCTGTTTCATTTGGGGATACAAATGCCACTAGAGCGGCGTCTTTCATTGCCCCACCCCGGCTGCCGTTTAAGTACCAAGCTATAAAATTACGCTGCATAGTCCGAGCTCGTTCAAGGGACGTCTCTTTTTGGAGGGTTACAATAAGAATATCAATACTGTTTTCACCATCGGTGAATTTACCGATCCGCTCCAGCAATTTAATGTATTGCTTATAAGCATCAGGTATGTAATTCCCTCGGTAGGTAAAGCGTTCTTCATTAATTGTGTTAAAAAGGTTTTTGATAAACAATATAAACCTATTTTTATCAAAAGAGTTTTCAAAAGTTTCTCTGATAATTCTTTGTGCCTGTTGTTTTTCCATATTATTCACCTGCCAGATATAATGAAAGTATGACTTCTCGTTTACCGGATACTGTAGGATTCTTTTCGGCATAATGGCTTTCAAGTAGCTTTTCGGGGATATGGGTCTGGAGTACTGCCAGTACCTTGAAAGGATTTATCAATTCACCTTTCAGTGTATCTAGGCATTTTAATGTATTTTTTGCTGTCTGTTTGGGTAATCCTCCTTCTTCAAGCTGAGCCAATACCTTTTTGAGGTAAAGTTCCTGGTCCTCAGTAAGTTTCTGTGTGTTCTTAATGGTTGCTTTTAGTATTCGCAGGATGTTCGCGGCGCTGTCGCGTCCTCTTCCTGTTCGGGGGCTAGCCATTTCTTCGGTTGTTGCTAAAATAAAGGCTTCCTTATTATTTTCTAGAAGGTCATAAAACGCTGAGGAGAGTTTCTTCTTTTTTTTGTCTGCATGGCTTTCAAGAAGTTGTGCCGCTGCCATAAAATCCAGTTCTTCAGCTTCTTTAACATTTGCGTTTTCTAATTCTATTGAATTAAAATAATCTTCTGGATTAATAGGATTAATTCTTTGGTCTTCGTTACCCATTTCTTTGATAGCTTTATATAATCCAATAGTTACAACACATAAATACACATCAGTAATTAATAATATCTGATTAGGATCATTCAAAATTCTTTGAATAAATCCAGGATTAATATCTTTTTTTAACATAAATTCTTTAAAAAAATCTCTTTTGTTTTTATCTAAAAGAATTTCTGGCAATAAAGATATTAATTGTTTTTCAAGCATTTCTCTTTTTTCTTTCATAATAAACTTAACCTCCTGTTATAATTTATGTATTTATATATTATACTTAAATCAAATATTAAGGTCAAGTAATTTGGGTAATAAT
>CAZANH010000060.1:0-1959 GCA_964486515.1 uncultured Eubacteriales bacterium | reverse complement strand
AAATTATACTAGCGTGAGTTTACAAGTTATTTAATCTAACAAGCCCAAACATAGTTAAATATATACTTCCCACAACATATAGTGTATTACCTAACATATTATAAATAAATGTTGATATTTTATAGAGTTTATGGTACTATATACTTAAAGTATAACCTAATATGAGAGGGTGTTATCTTTGGGTAGTATCATAAAAAAGAAAATAAAAAAATATAATTATTACTATTATGTAGAATCAAAACGCATTAATGGCAAACCTAAATATGTTAATCAAAAATACCTTGGAACTGCTGAAAATCTGCTGAAAAAACTTGCTTCTATGGATGCTCCGCTTCAAACCCGCGCACTTCATTCAGAAGTCACGGAATTTGGAGCTGTATCATTAGTGTACGACATTGCTTCCAGACTTGAAATTTGCAAATTGATAGATGATATTTCCCCAAAAAGAAAGCAAGGCGCAAGCATAGGGGAGTATATCCTAACTGCTGCTATTAACCGAGCGGTTGCTCCAACATCAACAAATGGTCTTCAAGAATGGTATGCCGATACATGTCTGCCAATGGTCACAGGCAAGCGTCCAAATTTATTTACTCCTCAGAATTTCTGGAATAATACCTGTATTCCTGTTGAAAGCATTGATACCATGGAAGACGTTATTCTCAGAAAAGTCATTGATACCTATAGTATTGATATGACTCATATTATATATGATGCTACCAACTTCTTTACATACATAGATACAATGCAGAAATGTGAAACGGCTAAACGTGGCCACAGTAAGGAAAAACGTAATGACCTTCGAATTATTGGGCTGTCACTCATGGTTTCCGGTGATTTTAGTATACCGTTACTTCATGAAACCTATCCAGGTAACCGCCCTGATGCAAAGCAATTCTATATTATGATGGAGAAGCTTAAAAAAAGGTATGAATCCATTACCGGTTATAATAAATCTGATGTAACAGTAGTATTTGACCGTGGGAATAACTCACAAGATAATATAAATTTTCTTGAAGATAGTGACTTTCCATTCCATTATGTCGGTGGACTAAAGAAAAACCAGGCAAAAGAGTTATACCAGATACCTTTAGATGAATACGTTCCACTTAGTACGGAATCGCTGAAAGGACAGTCTGCTCACCGTACTGAAATAGAAATTTACGGCCGAAAAGTCACAGCTTTAATCGTTTATAACCCTGAACTTGAAAAGGGTCAGCTTCAAGGAATCTTAATAAACCGTGAAAAAACCACAAAAAAGCTTCTCGACCTGCAGCAAAAACTCATGCACCGTGCTAATGGTAAAATCACCAAGGGTAAAAAGCCTACAACAAACAGCGTAACTAAAAAAGCAGAAGATATTTTAAAAGTAGAATATATGAAAAGTATATTCCAATACGAGGTTATTGAAAGTAAAGGACATATTTATCTGACATTTGCATCTTCTGATAAAGCACTCAACCAACTTAAGGAACGAGAGCTTGGAAAAAAGGTATTGTTTACTGATAGAAGTGACTTTACAAATGAGGAAATTGTAAATGCGTATCGTAGTGCATGGCACATAGAATCTACATTTAAGCAAATGAAGAACACCGAACATCTTAGAGTACGGCCGGTGTTTCATTGGACAGATGAAAAAATCCGCATTCACATATTCACTTGTGTACTTGCATATCGACTATGTTGCCTGCTTCTAAAGGAACTTGAGGATAAGGGTATACATATAAGCATTAATCGCCTGCTTAATGAAATGGCAGGCATTAAGCATGTTGATACTTTCTTTGGTGATATTGATAAGCCTGAAAAGGTGGAATCATTTACTTTAGGAAGCGAACTGGCACAGAAGATTGATGAAGTATATCAGTTGAAAAGAAAATACAGTTAGGTATACGCTTGATAACTTTGTAAACCCTTAAATATAGAGGGCTTGAGGTGTATTGTGCTAAATAACTTGTAAACTAC
>CAZANH010000059.1:0-3196 GCA_964486515.1 uncultured Eubacteriales bacterium | reverse complement strand
AAATCCTGAATTAAGGATGAAACGTAAAAACTGCTGTGCGCCTACAACTGAAAATATTGGAGACTACAGCAGGCTGATAGCCGAATGCGGGGATGGCGGAGCGGACATCTGCTACAGCGGGCCCGGATGGACAGGCCATATTGCCTTTGTCGATCCGGATGTCTCTGAATTTGATTGTTCCGGTGTGGAGGAATTTTTAAAAATGGGCAGCAGGATTGTAACGCTGCATCCGCTCACTATAGCACAGAATTCACTGCATGGTGTGTTCGGATGCAGCGGTGATATAGCAAATGTTCCTCCAAAAGCAGCGACAATAGGGCCCCTTGATGTGGTGAACAGCCGAAACAGGATGGAAATTCATTCATTGACTACAATGGGCACTGTTTCTTCCTGGCAGAGAATGATTTCACGTCTGGTGCTGCATGGGCCGGTTACCCCAAAGGTACCCTCTTCCATACTGCAGTTGCTTACTACCACTGTGTATGTCAGTGAGATGATTGCAGAGGATATAGAGTGTTATGAAAAAACTGGATATTAGTATGAAAACGCCGGAATACACTCATCTTCGGCTTCTGAACGGGCACTGTTTAAGCAGGAATATTTCTTAACAAATAGAGGAAATTTCTGAGGAGGTGCCTATTGAGCATATAATGCAGGAAATACGGAGGTATTAGCATAATAATTAAAACAGTGTATTGATGAGGTGAGTATATTATTATGAAAAACTTGTTTTCAATGAAAGGTAAAGTGGTTGTGATCACAGGAGGAGCAGGATACCTGGGTTCAGCCATTGTAAAAGGTCTTATTGAGTTCGGTGCAGAAACGGTTATTGCGGATATTGTGCAAAAAAAGTCTGAAGAACTTGAGATAAATGCAGAAGATACCGGAAAACTGCATAGTTTCAAATGTGATATTTCAAGTACTGACTCCATAAGGGAAATGATAAAAAAGACAGCTGATACATGCGGGAAGATAGATGTCCTTATAAACTGTGGAGTATATGGAGCCGGATACGGGCCTGGAAGCCAAATAAAACATATGTCAGATGTGGTATGGCAAAAGGGGCTGGATGGTGCTGTTGGCACAGTTTTCAGATGCACAAGGGAGGTAGTGCCCTACATGGAGGAAAACGGCGGCGGAGTTATTGTCAACTTTGGTTCCATGTATGGAATGGTATCACCTGATTTCAGAATATACGGTGATAACCCGTCCAAAAATCCTCCAAATTATGGGGCAGGAAAAGCAGCGGTAATACAGTTTACTAGATATGCGGCAGCACAGCTTGCTGAATTAAATATAAGGGTAAACAGCGTTAGCCCCGGGCCTTTCCCTTCACCGGCAAATCGGATTGACAAAAACTTTGTGAGTAAGCTTGAAGGGAAAACAATGATGGGGAGAACAGGAGAGGTCAGGGAAATAGTTGGTGCAGTATTGCTTCTTGCGTCAGATGCTTCCAGCTTCATGACAGGTTCCAATATTGTAGTAGATGGTGGATGGACAGCCTGGTAATTTTTGAAATTGTCTTCTACTAGAGAGGTATGGAGGATTTGCTTACAACTTAATAGAAAATGAAGAAATATAATAAAACCATTGCAAAATTTATTGATAAAGGAGAAAAAAATGATAGAAAAACGATATCCGCAGACCATACTGGCAACTGTGTGTATTCCATGGACTGAGTCTTTTGAATTTGATGAAAGGCTGTTTCGAAGACAAGTAAGGAAACTAGTAAAAAGGGATGTAACACACATATACCTTTTCGGTACTGCTGGAGAAGGTTATGCAGTAACAGACCGGCAGTTTGATGACATAGTAAGAGTGTTTTCAGATGAAATGAAAGGGCCAGGCCTTCATCCAATGACAGGTCTTATCAGTTTGTCATTTCCAGCTATTATGGAAAGGCTTAAAAAAGCATATGGATATGGAATAAGGGATTTTCAGTTTTCTTTGCCAAGTTGGGGAGTACTTTCTGATGATGAATTGTTTTCATTTTTACACAAACTGTGTGATCCATATCCGTACTGCAGATTTTTACACTACAATAATATACGTTCGAAGAGGCTTCTTGGTATTAATGAATATGAAAAACTTGCTGAGGAAATACCCAATTTTGCAGGAGTAAAGTACAGTACAAGTGATATGGTTGCCATATTGAATCTTGCAAACAGCAGCTGTCCGCTCAGATTTTTCCTAACTGAGAATGGATTTGGTTATGGAAGCATGTTCGGTGATTTTGGCTACCTTATTTCTATTTCTAATATTAACATCAATAGGGCATGGGAGTATTTCAACGCAGGTATTCAACGTGACAGGAAAAAGCTGATGGAAATACAGAATGAACTATTCCAAATATTGAAAAAGCTGCTTGAAATAGTGGGCAGCGGAAAGATAGATGGGGCCTACGATAAAATGTTCAGTAAGGTGCTGGACAGCGAATTTCCTTTAAGGCTACTGCCGCCGTATGTGGGTTCTGATGATGAAAAATTCAGACAGTTCAAGTTTTTTCTTGAAAAGAAATTTCCTCAATGGCTGGAAAGGTAGGTATATATGGATTATTCAAATATAAAAGGATACGGCATTTCCAGGATGACACTGGGTACAGTGCAGCTGGGAATGGATTACGGAATTGCAAATAAAACAGGAAAGCCTTCAACTAAAAAAGCCTTTGAAATTATTGATGCAGCAGTTAAAGGGGGAATCAATTCATATGATACTTCCAATCTGTACGGAGACTCCGAAAAAGTATTGGGAAAATATTTTTCATCCGAAAGTGACGATATAAGGGAGAAGACGCTTATTACAACCAAGCTTAAGATAGATTCGTCAAGAGGGATTGACAGGGAAAGTATTGAAAAACAAATGTATGATTATGCCAGACAGTCAATTAAACTTCTTGGCATAGATAAAATTCCGATTTACCTTCTGCATAATGCAAAGGATATGAATCAATTTGGTGATGCGGTTCCTGAAACCCTTGAAAAACTAAAGGCCGATGGGCTTATTGAAAAGGCAGGTGTTTCGGTATACAGCGCCGAAGAAGTGGAAAAAATGCTTGAAAATGATGTTTATGAAGCCGTACAGATACCAATGAATGTGTTTGATTTGAGGATGAAAAACAAAGGAATGTTGAAAAAACTGATAGAAGCAAAAATGATTGTATTTGTAAGAAGTGTATTCCTCCAGGGAATGTTTTTCA
>CAZANH010000058.1:0-12760 GCA_964486515.1 uncultured Eubacteriales bacterium | reverse complement strand
TTAAGGGTTTCTTGCCCTCACCCTGCGCTCTTTCGCCTTCACCCTGCGCTTTTTTCCCCCCCCCCCCCCCCCCCCCTTTCCCCCCTGACACACCGTAATATATCCATAAGGTAATCAAAGTATCCTTTTCTTCTTATGTCCATCACTGCTATCAAATCTGATTTTGCAATTATTTCATCATTTATAAGGATTTCAACATAACCTGCTTTTTGTCCCTTTTTTACAGGTGCCAACAACTCATTATCCGATAATATAAACCTTTTTTTTAATCCCTGTACCTCTTCTTCATTTAGGGGAAGAATGATATCTTCTTCCGCCTCAAGATAAACCTTATCATTTATTCCCCTACAAACAGGTATGACTGTCTGCCTGCTTCCTTTTCTTAAAAGTATATAGTTTTTATAATTGTTAAAGGCATATTCAAGAATGGTTTTACTGCTCAATGCCCTCGCATACCTGGAGGGGCAGTAAAGCACTACCGATATAATTTTCCAGCCTTCTTTCGTAGCCGACGTAACAAGACATCTTCCTGCTTTTCCCGTATATCCGGTTTTTACTCCGTCGGCATACTTGTAAATCTGCAGCATTTCATTGGTATTATGCAAACTTCTGTCTCCTGCCTGTGCATCTTTTGTAGCAACAATACTCGAAAATATTTCATTACGCAATGCATATTGCGTTATAATTGCCATATCATATGCAGTAGAATAATGGCCGGGTTTGTCAAGGCCATGCGGCGATTTGAAACATGTATCATATGCCCCTATTTCATAAGCCTTTTTGTTCATGAGTTCAATAAAATTCTCCTCAGTCCCCGAGATATGCTCAGCTGCAGCAATAGCAGCATCATTTCCCGAATTTAGCAGAATACCATAAAGCAGCTCCTTCAATGAAAGCTTCTCTCCTGTTTTAAGATGTATTTTTGAGCCCCATATACTTGCTGCATGTTTACTTACTGTGACTATTTCCTCAAGATTCCCATATTCCAGTATTAGTATTGCAGTCATTATTTTGGTAGTACTCGCCATAGGCCTTTCGTAAAAGGCATTTTTTTCATAAAGCACTCTGCCTGTTTTTGCATCCATTACTATTGCAGACCCTGCATTTATTTCCGGAAAATTTTTTATTACCTGAATATCTGAAAAAAAGTCCAGGGAAATTTCATCCTCAAGTACTTCATTTGCATACGCCATGTCTGATATGGTTATTATAAATATAAAAATGAAAAACAACATATAAATCCTGTTCATTCTTTTACATCTCCAAAAAATATTCTTATAAAAAACAATATTTATTTAAAAATATATGAAAAGTTGTCCGATTTATACCAACTTTACAAAAACCTAATCCGGAACAAGTATACTTTCAAATAAAGAACCATATCTTTCTACTTATAATCAATTTGATTTTTGAGATAATAATAATGAGGAGGTGATATCATGGCTAACAATCAGAATAATCAAAACAATTCAAATTTTGCTAATATGAAATACGAGATAGCAAATCAGGTTGGTGTTAATTTGAAAGATGACTATAATGGTGATTTGACGTCTTATGAAGCAGGTATAATCGGAGGAAATATAGTTAAAAAGGTATTTGAATCATATACAGGAAAACAGTATGGCCTTAGGAAAAAGTAATATAATTAAAACTATATAATGGCAGGGGGCTTTAAAAAGTCTCCTGCTATTTTTTTCTATTTAAAGTACAATGAAAGGATGCTCCAAATGTTTGCAGTATTTATAAGAGTTATTATATTATATCTTGTTGTAATAATAATAATGAGAATAATGGGCAAAAGACAGATAGGCCAGCTTCAACCTTATGAACTTGCCGTAGCAATTATGATATCGGAGCTTGCTGCTGTTCCCATGCAGAATGCAGGTATTCCCATTATACATGGAATTATTCCAATGATTACAATACTAATCCTTCAATTGCTTTTTTCTTTTATATCATTAAAGAGTGTCAAATTGAGGGGGTTAATCTGCGGTAAACCAAGAATTCTCATTGAAAACGGTAAAATTAACGAAGAAAACCTCAGGAAGGAAATGTATACTGTAAATGAACTTTTGGAACAATTACGAATTAATGATAATCCAAATATAGCCGATGTTGAGTTTGCGGTTCTTGAAACAAACGGGCAGTTAAGTGTTATATCAAAATCACAGAAAAGGCCTGTTAATCCGGAAGATATGAACATTTCCACTAAATATGAAGGTCTTCCACTTGATCTCATCATTGACGGTGCGATAATATATAAAAATCTTAAAAAGGCAGGCATTGATGAAAATTGTCTTTCAAAAAATCTTGCAAATTTTGGGATTAACAATCTCAGTGATGTTTTATTTGCAAATCTTGATACAACAGGTAAACTTTATTTCCAAAAAAAACTGATTGGAAAGGAGCCGGTAAAATGAACAGGACATTTGCCCTTATAATAACATTGACTGTTCTGATAACTATAATAGTATCTCTGGGAATAATCTCAAGTAAAACTATTTATGAACATTCTCAGAAAATTACAGATTTTCTTTTATACCTTGATACATACACAAGGGAAGAAAACTGGAATAATGCTGAAAATATGCTTGTAAATATCGAAGGGGAATGGGAACAAACTTCAAGAGTACTGTCCGTATTAATGGACCACCAGGAAATAGATAACGTAAATTCGTCTCTCTATAAAATGATGGAATATGTAAAACTCAAAGAAAAAAACATGGCACTTGCAGAGATTTCTGTGCTAAAACATATAATAAAGCATATTCCAGATAAAGCGGCTTTCAGTATAGAAAATATCCTTTAATTTTTCATATTCCGGCGTACACTTTCATATATCAGAACGGCTGCCGCAGCTGCCGCATTTAATGACTCGGTACCACCCGGCATTGGTATAGAAATTGAGCAGTCACTTGAATCCAACGCTTCTTTGCTTATACCTTCAGCCTCATTTCCTATTATAATAGCAGCATCTTTGGATAAATCAATATCAAAATATGGTGTTTCAGCATCAGGTGAACAATTATAAACACTAACACCCGATGCTTTTAATATCTTTACAATATCACGGAGCTCTACATCAATACAGTATGGCAGTGCAAATAATGAACCCATTGTAGAACGTATTGTCTTAGGATTATAAATATCAACACTGCCCTTCAAAACAAATACTCCCGTGAATCCAGCGGCATGTGCTGTCCTTATTATTGTTCCTGCATTTCCCGGGTTATTTATAGACTCAAGAATAACGTATAAGTTTTTACCACCTAATATCTCCAAGGGTGTATATTGTCTCATTTCAACTGTTGCCATAATCCCTTGCGGATTAATTGTATCCGACATAACTCTGTAGAGCTTTTCCGATACACCTATAAGTTCACAGGAAAGTCCTCCGGGAATATTATCCTTGGGAACCAACGATTTAACAAATTCGCAGGCTTTAGTACAGTCTTGATTTACTATAATTGACCTTACATTCATTTTATGAATAAAGGCTTCCTTCACAAGCCTTATTCCTTCAATTAGAAAAAGCCCTTTTTTTTCCCTGTGCTTCTTATGTTTCAAGGAATTTATTTCCTTTATCCGGCTATTTGCAGAACTGGTAATTATTCTTATATATTCTACCTCCTGATCTGCTCAACAAGCTGAGAAAACCCAGCTGAATCATTTACAGCCATATCGGCAAGAATTTTTCTATTAAGGTTTATACCAGCCTTTTTAAGACTGTTCATAAATTTACTGTAAGACATACCATTAATTCTTGCAGCAGCATTTATTCTTGTTATCCAAAGTTTTCTGAATTCTCTTTTTTTCGTCCTTCTATCCCTGTAAGCATAAACAAGCGATTTCATAACCGCCTGATTTGCATTTTTATAAAGTTTGCTTTTACTTCCAAAATATCCTTTTGCAAGTTTTAAAACTCTCTTGTGCCTTGCACGTGTTCTTATAGCTCCTTTAACTCTTGACATAGCTATCTCGCCTCCTCTTCACCTACTTATATGGAATAAGTTTTTTAACTGTTGCTTCATTTGCATTCGATGCATACGCACCTAATCTATGATGCTTCTTTGCTTTTTTATCTTTCGAAATCAACCTGTGACTTCTGAAAGCATGACTCATTTTTACCTTTCCGTTCGCGGTAAGCTTAAATCTCTTCTTAGAAGAACTGTGTGTCTTTATTTTAGGCATGCCTTTACCTCCTTGTCGTTTAGTTGTATTGTAATTCATCTATATTATATATATCACTATATATCACTGTTTTGGATTCAATATCATTATCATATTTCTTCCTTCAAGTTTAGGGTCTTTTTCCACCACACACACTTCCTGCAGTCCTTGTGCAAATTTTCTAAGGACTTCCTTTCCCAGTGATATATAATTCATTTCTCTGCCCCGAAATCTCACAGTAACCTTAACCCTGTCCCCCTTTTTTAAAAACTTCTGAGCATTTTTTAGCTTCACATTAAGGTCATGGTCTTCAATCTTGGGTTTTATCCAGACTTCTTTTACATTAATAATCTTTTGATTTTTTCTGGCTTCCTTTTCCTTTTTGGAAAGTTCAAACATATACTTACCATAATCCATAATCCTGCAAACAGGGGGATTTGCATGTGGAACAATTTTAACAAGGTCAAGATTTTTCTGGTTTGCAAGCATCTGCCCCTCCTTGGCCGACGTAATTCCCAACATGGAACCATCCTCGTCTATAAGCCTTATTTCCTTGTCCCTGACTGCTTCATTAATCATCAACTGATCCTTGCTGATACAAAAACACCTCCATATAAATTAACATTAAAAAAACGGAATGAAGAATATCAATCCGCTCCCACAATATAGTGATAGAAATAAAAATTTCAAATCAGGCTATTAACCTGGCGATGCATTTACACCACAGGTGAGAAGTGGATAACTTCTTCTTCATTTTCCATTGTTATAATATCAGTTAAACATGCTTTCTGTCAAGTTTTTTTGTTTTAATCCATATTTTAACTACCGAAACAGCTTCCCCCGATGAATTCTCTAATAATTGAATTTGAAGGAATTTCCCCAGTACCAATAGGTAAAAAGTAACTTAAGAATTCCAGAAGCCTCTTGGCTTCGGAATACTGTACATATGAGCTGTTGATTTTTGAAAGCAGTGGTTCAGCATATGTTTTTAAGACACCAAGCTCATATGGCAATGCTGAATTAAACATAACATCAGCCTGTTCCTGGAAAGGAAATATATTTTTTTTCTCCCCTCGGCGCACTGAAGACCATCTCTTTATTGTATTCAAAGCATTGCAACCCCTTGACCTATGGTCTCTTACTATTCTTCTGATAACTCTCGTATCTGTAGAGGGTATTCTGTTATGATCATCAATATTTATTGATGTAAGCGCGCTTACGTATATTTTAAATTTGTTTTCCAAAGAAATAAATTTCGTAAGTTTATCATTCAATCCATGTATACCCTCTATAATAAGAACATCATCCATCCCTATTTTCAGCTTTCTTCCTTTTTTTTCTCTCATACCTTTTGAAAAATTATATACAGGTACTTCAACCTCATTTAAATTAATCAAATCATAAAGCTGTTTATTAAAAAGATTGATATCAATTGCTTCAAGTACTTCATAATCCCTTTCCCCGTTTTCATCAACAGGTGTTTCTTCTCTGTTTACAAAGTAGTCATCAATTGAAATCATCAAAGGTTTAAGTCCGTTAACTCTTAACTGTATTGATAGTCTTTTTGCAAATGTAGTTTTACCTGATGAAGAAGGCCCTGATATCAGTATAACTCTTTTTTTATGAATGCTGTTAGATATCATATCTGCAATATTTGCTATTTTTTTTTCATGCAGTGCTTCCGATACGCGTATAAAATCATTTATTCCACCGCTTTTAACAATATTATTCATAAAACCTACGTTTTCAATGCCAAGTATTTTGTTCCATTTTTTGTGTTCGGCAAATATGCTGAACAGTTTCTTTTGCTCTTTAAAATCAGCTACTTTGTCCGGTCTGCTTCTCTCAGGATATCTTAAAATAACACCGGGAGGATAAAATTTTAAGGCGAACCTGTCAACATAACCGGTATGCGGCACCATATAACCATAAAAATAGTCTTCAAAATCTTCACATTTATATAAAGTAACATATTGCTTCATTCTATGCTTTAAAGCATCATATCTGTCTTTTCTCCCGTTTTTTAAAAAAATCTCTTCCGCTTCAAATGATGGTATGGTATTTTTTACAAAAGGCAGTTTTGCATCTATTATCTTTTTCATTTTATTATTGATAAGTTCTACTTCACAGGCATCGAGATCCTTTTCTCCATGTATCTCACAATAAAGCCCCTTGCTTATGGAGTGTTCCATAATAACTTTCCTGTTGGGAAACAAATCATTCACAGCCTTTATTAAAACAAAACAAATGCTTCTTTGATAAATTCTAAAACCATCAGTATGTGTCATGTCTATAAATTCAACCTTGCAATTTTCAGTTATTTTAAAACCAAGTTCTCTTATTTCATTATTTACTTTACCTGCAACTATCGTTGATGAATATTTTGATTCACACTCTTTGCTCAATTCAAGCAGTGTAATACCCTTATGATATTTTTTCTTTATACCATCAGGTAGTACTATAATTATCATATTGTTTTCATCACTTGTTCCCTGTTTTTTTTTATCCATCGTATTCAACCCCTTATCATTCAATTTGTTCTTTTACTTAGGCTAGTTGAAATCACTTCGTAATAATATAACTGAATTGAAGTAAATTTCAACTGGTACAATAGATTAGCTTATACAAATATCCCTTTGTCATACCATAATTTTATACAATACTCTCGATAATTACAACTATATATGGCAATCCGATTGAAAATACAGTAAAAAAGGTGACTGTTCATGTTCACCAGCATATACCATTCTAAAAAATATCTTTCTGAAAAAACGTTATGAACATCAAAAGGCTGTATATTCAGCCTTACAAGTCAAATTTGAACAGTCACTGAAAAAGCCAGGACAAATGCCTATTTGAGAAACAACTCTCCACATAATTGAATAAGCCTTAAAAAACCACAGCCTGAATTTGCTCCCAATAGTGCGGAAAGTATATAAAGCAACTGCTTAATTATTGTTTTTATTTCTCCTTTAAACAACCCCTGCTCTATTATTTCAAATGATGAAAAGGTTCCACCAAGTGCAATGGCTACAGCCCATATTTTAATGGAACCAATAATTTCAAGCATCGTTTTTAGAGGTGGATGGTCACATATAAATGCCGCCACTCCTGCAAAAATTCCTACTCCTGTTATTACACCAAATGATATCATGAAACTATATAAAAGGTTGCTTAAAAACGACGACACAACATCACCTTCGGTTTTTCATATCAATTATATTTATGATGATTGAAAAACAAATATACGTGATAAAAGTACCGTACTGTTGTACCAATTTTGTGATATCCCGGATTTATTGCTTGGTTGCCTGCAATAATCTTATATATTTTTTAAAGAAATATTCCTCTTTAATTTTGGTAAATCCCTGATCTTTAAGAACTTTTTTTAAATCATAATTGAGGAACTCCGCTGCTAATTCACATTCTCCATAATCAAACACCCACCTGGCAGGCAACCACATCTTTTCCAAATCGAACTCATTATAGTCAAGAATATAAAATGTACCACCCTGTTTTAATGCCTCATATGCATTATTAATAATTCTTGACTTTTTATTATCTTCAAATCCGTGAAGGACAAAACAAATAAATACCTTGTCAAATTCGTTTTTAATACCTATCGGTTCATCAATACGACTTTTTCGGAATTTAATCAGGGGATATCTCCGGCATGATTTTTCAGCTATTTTAATCATCTCTTCACTTATATCAATTCCGAGAATTTTCCCTTCATTTCCTATTTTTTCAGCTAAAAATAAATCATTTTTTCCGGTACCCGAACCTAAATCCAGAATACTATCCCCGATTTTTAATTCCATTTTATTAACAGCATTTTTAATAAAACGCGTATAAAACCCAACAGATATCAAATCCAGCATAAAATTGTAATAATGAGCTTCTTTTGGCCCAATTTCTACTTTTGACCTTTTTTTTATTTTTCTAATTTATTTTTCATCCCTTTCTGTACCACATTTGCCTATAGTTCTGTCAATGCCTCGGATAGCTGCTCATTGGCTTTTTCCATTTCTTTTCCTATCTCTATCATTTTATGGTAATATTCTGGTTCGCTTCCATCATTTTTAAAGTTTTTATACCACTTTCTAAGTTTTTCACTATGTTTTTTGTTGTTTTGAACCCAGGAGTTTAAAAGCACTTTCAGCCTGCTCTTTTCATCTGTAGGATAATTTTTGAGAACACTTTCAACCATATCACGTATTGTACGTTCGGGTACTGCACCAAGGATTTCATCAACCTTTTCTCCATCTGCAAAAAACATCTGCATTGGTATACTCATAATATTATATTTAACTGCAGTACGTTGATTCTGATCGACATTAATCTTGCAAAATTTGAACCTCCCATAATATTCTTCGGAAAGCTTATCATATACCGGTGAAACCATTTTGCACGGACCGCACCATGGCGCCCAGAAATCCACCTCTGTTGGAAGATCCGAATTTAAAACCTCCTCCTCGAAATTTGCATCCGTAATTTCCACTACTTTACTCATACTTTACCTCCATAAATTTATTTTTACTCATAATTAATTTTTTCATTATTTTATGAAAGCTCAACCAACATTATTTTGCCGTTTTTAAGCTTTCAAAATAACTATCTTAGAATTCTACCATTTTTAAAATAGCATTTCAATAATAAATTACAAATTGAAGAATATTTTCATGAAATATTAATTATAATATTATTTTTTATCCCGGGTACCACTGTATGTAAATGCTTTACTATTCATTTCAATATAATTTTTTTTGAAACTGCCTATCACATTTTCGCAATTTCCGCATATCAACTTTCCTTCCTCCGTCCTGGCTTCATAAAACCTGCTTATTCTTTCTTTATAACATCTTAATATCTTGCCTGAACCGATTTTTTTATATTTTAAAATCTTTGTGCCGCATTTTGCACATTTTATTATGAGCATAATTCAAAACTCCCGATTTTTTTATTTAACTTTTATATAAGCTTTATTGCAACGAATTATATGGAAGTAAAATCGCTTAGCCTTTTGCCTGTTTTTTTATTATTATATCAAAAAAGCAATATTATTAACAAATGTTTTTTTCACTTGTTTGTTTGTGTGTATTTATTCAGGTACCTAAGAGATTTATATTGAAGAAATACCTTTCTGAAAAAGATAGCGAAGGTCAACTTTATTATTCTAAATAAACTTCTTGTATTATTTTCATTTCTAACAATTCATATAACAGTTCTTTATTACATTTAACAGTAATACCAAATACTTCTATACCGTTTTCCTTTATATAATCTATATCTTGGGATAATCTTTTTTTATACTTATCAAGAATATTAGCTCCAGAACTCTTATTGGTTAATCTTAGTATAACCAGAACATAAATATGAAAGACAGCAAGCATAAATTTTCTCTGTGGGATTTTACTTAAGCAAACATATTAAATTTAAAAATACAATTTTATGAAATAAAGAGGAACACTGTCGTTAAAACTGAAAATTAAAGCATTTTTCTTGCTTGACACTTTAATGACATGAATGGTAAACTTTTTATAAAATTATATATAAAAAGAGGACATTATGACAGACATAAAAAAAATTATTTCGGATGAGGTTAAAAAAAGAAAAACTTTTGCAATCATATCTCATCCTGATGCCGGTAAAACCACAATAACTGAAAAACTGCTGCTTTACGGTGGTGCCATAAGACTGGCAGGTACTGTGAAATCCAGGAAGGCAAATAAATTTGCAATTTCAGACTGGATGGAAATAGAAAAGAAAAGAGGTATTTCGGTTACATCAAGTGTACTTCAATTCAGGTATAAAAATCACTGTATAAATATACTTGATACTCCCGGACATCAGGATTTTAGCGAAGATACATACAGGACTCTTATTGCAGCAGACAGTGCGGTAATGCTTATTGACGGGGCAAAAGGTGTGGAAGAACAGACAATTAAGCTTTTTCATGTTTGTAAAATGAGAAAAATACCAGTTTTTACTTTTATAAATAAAATGGACAGGGCCAGTAAGGACCCCTTTGGACTTATGCAGGAAATTGAGGATGTACTTGATATAAAATCCTACCCTATGAATTGGCCTATAGGTACGGATGGAGATTTCAAAGGTATTTACAACCGCAGGTTTTCACGAATTGAACTCTTTGAAGGCAGAAGCCATGGGCAATCCATAGTTGCCTCAAAAATTGGAGGAATCGATGATCCTGTATTTGCACAGCTTCTTGGAAATCATTATTACGATACATTGTGTGAACATATAGAACTTCTTGACACAGCAGGTGATACATTCGATTTGGACAGTATTTCAGAAGGCAGCCTCACCCCTGTTTTTTTTGGAAGTGCCATTACAAACTTCGGTGTCCAACCATTTCTTGAAGAATTCATAAGGCTTGCTCCGTCTCCGGTTTCAAGACCTTCAATTATAGGTAACGTTGAGCCCGTACAGGAAAATTTTTCGGCGTTTGTATTCAAAATTCAGGCAAACATGAATCCAAATCACCATGATAGAATAGCTTTTATAAGAATATGCTCAGGCAAATTTAAAAGAGGGATGGAAGTCTATCATTCACGTGAGGATAAACTGGTAAAACTTATGCAACCTCAACAGTTTATGGCACAGGAGCGTTCGATAGTCGAAGAAGCTTATCCGGGAGATATAATCGGAATATTTGATCCCGGCATATTTAAAATAGGTGATACCCTGTCCACAGGAAACAAAGATATAATATTTGAAGATATACCTATCTTTCCTGCCGAACATTTTGCAAGGGTTACCGCAAAAAATTCAATGAAGCGTAAACAGTTTTTAAAAGGCATTGCACAACTATCTGAAGAAGGAGCAATACAAGTGTTTAAACAAATAAATGCAGGAACTGAAGCATATATAATAGGTACTGTAGGAATGCTTCAGTTTGAGGTTCTCGAATACAGGTTAAAAAATGAATATGGTGTGGAACTGCGAATTCAACACCTTCCATGTAAAATAGCACGTTGGATTACAAGTGCAAATGATATCAACCAAAAACTTGATCTTACCGGTTCAACAATAAAAGTTACAGATGAAAGAGGGCGTTTTGTACTTCTTTTTGAAAATGAATGGTCTGTAAATTGGGCACTTGAACGTAATCATGGCCTTACTTTAAGAAATATTGCATAAATATTGCAATATTATTCATGAAACTGATATGTTACATACTCTGTTTCTTCCATCCTGTTTCGCTTTGTATAATGCCCTGTCGGCACTTCTTATAAACATGTCAATATTCTGTTCTTTTACCATATCCGTACCTGTCACCCCAAGACTTGAAGTTATTCCTATTTTAATATTATTATATTCCAAAACAGCATCCTCAATTTTTTTACGCAGCCTTTCAGCAACTATACATGCCATATTCAGTGTTGTCTCAGGCATAAGTATTATAAACTCTTCTCCACCGTACCTTCCAAGTATGTCAATGTCCCTGATATTTTCCCTGCATATCCCTGCTGTTACACAAAGGACTTCATCACCCGTTTTGTGACCATATTGATCATTTACATTTTTGAAATGATCTAAATCCAATATTATAACTGAAAAAGGCTTTTTGTACCTTTCCGCCCTTTCAATCTCCGTACATCCTCTTTCAATCAGGAATCTTCTATTGTAAATACCTGTTAAATCATCTGTTGTAGCCAGTAACTCAAGTTTTTTCATTATTTCCAATTGCTTTGTAATATCGGTCAGAAACATCGTATACCCTATGTTATTTCCTTTGGAATCAACAATTGCAGTCATTTTTGCATTATATTTTTTTTCTTTATCATCTTTAAGCGAAGTATCTTCATCTGTTATTTTATCTACCATACATACAATTCTTTCATCAAATCCCTCTATATCTACATACTGCTTACCGTATGCCAGTTTGTTAAGCCCGGATATTATGCTGGATGCTGCCCTGTTGTAATCCACAAGCAAAAGGTTTTTGTCAAATATAATCATACCATCCTCCATCCGTTTAAAAACTTCCTTCCATTCTATTGGCACTATATCAAAAACACTAAATTTTAATACTCCGATCATAAACAGAATACTTGAAATTGCAATGCCAATCGGAACCATATCCAGATTATTTGGGGCAACACCTACAAGATATATATACCATCCTGCCCATGGTATTAATGAGGCCAGAAACATAACTGCCGACTGTTTCCTGTTGTTTTTTTTATTTGTTATTATAAGCCTGGTATATATATAATTTGAAATAACAATCAGTATGGATGTATATATGACATTTACATAGTACCATAATCCCTTTTTAAATATGAGAACAGGAAATACGGAATTAACATCAAGCATTACATTATTGTAGTATAAATGATTCAATGAACTTGTATACCTGAAAACAATCGTTAAAACCGGTATAATAAAGAGTAATATCCTAATAAACGGAGTAAGCCGGTATTTATTCCCACTGTATTCCAATGCAAGCAAAAACCACAGAACTCCATAAAAAGGGATACCCAAATACTCAATATGATTCCATAACAATATCATCTCAAGTTCTCTATTTGCAAGTTCCATAGAATAACCAAACATATGTAGT
>CAZANH010000057.1:0-3234 GCA_964486515.1 uncultured Eubacteriales bacterium | reverse complement strand
CCTGTTTTCTTCTTTGAAAGTTTCAGGCCTTTGATTTTTTTATCAAGCCTGTTTATATTATTTCTGATGTATTGAAGTAAAAACGGGTCATTGCACTCAATCAGTTTTTCCCCAATATAATAATAAACATCATCCTGTTTATATATCTTATTGTTCCAGACCGCTTCAATTACATTATATATCTTTTCTCCTTCTTTTTGAAGTCTTTCTTTAGTTATGCAATAGCCGTTTTCCAAAAGCCACATTCTTGTTTTTTCAATAGCATTCATGGGTTGCAGTACAAAACTTTTAACCTTTATTGCCTTATCTCTTCCACGAGATAAAATCTCATTTATAAGGTTACCACCGATTCCTGCAATTATGACCGTATCGGCTTCATCCATGGAAACAGTCGCAAGGCCATAACCCTGCCTTACTTCTATATGCTCCTGGAGTTTGTTTTTTAATATATTATTTTTCGCCTTTTTAAGTGGCCCTTTTCTGATATCGGTAGCAATGCAATATCTGCATACTTTATTATTGATAAGGTATATAGGTATATAAGCATGATCTGTACCAATATCACATAAGGTTTCACATGGCTTTACAAAATCTGCAACTGCCTTTAGCCTTCCTTTAAGCTCCATAATTTCCAACATCCCATTAATATTATTCTTTAATTCAGGTTATAATAATTATATACGAATTAATACAATAATTCCATACAATATAAATTTGGTTTTGTTCCCATCTTATCCGCTATTTATTGTTAAAATAAATCTGAATGAGTGCCTGTTCTAGTAAGTGTTAGTACCGAGAACATCATTTTGTATGTGGCAGTAGCCAATCAGGCTGAATGTGGCACTTACGATAACCAATCTAATTTCCTGATAAACTGTGGTTTTGATATTTTTCTGGTAGTTGTTTTCCTGCAAGCAATATTTCAACTACAGCATTCATATTTGAAATATCAAGATTGTATTTTATACATTGCTTTAAATTTTTTTTAAATCTATTGGATAAAATGATATTAGTTAGGATTGCAAGTAGTTTTTGCGACGTATTTCTACCACGCACTCCACATGTTTCGGCTGACGTTCGAAAGTTCATAGGATGCGAACTCATACTTGCTACATTTATTTCTTCAAAAGAATCAAACATTTCTTGCATTGATATTTGAGAGTCTAAATATTTCAACAATAGCAGCTCATAAAAAGAAAATGGCATAACACCTTCTATTAGTTCCTTTACCAGAATCTGATGTGGACCTTCATCTTTTGTATCGTCAGACACAAAAGCTACTATACCCATAGCTTTTGCTAATGCTATAGCATGTAGTTCGCCAATGTCAAATAAATACTTATTACTTTCCTTGTATTCTTCAAACAGTCCTTTGATTCCCATTTTAATTAAATCCGCGTTGGTTACAAGATTTATACGTCCGCTCTTAATGTCCATATTAACCTCTTCATAGACCAGTAATGATTTGTTTTTTAACTCTGTTTCCAAAAGATATTGATATATGAAGAGTTTATTAATAGATGAAAATAGCAAATCCTTTTTATTGCTTTTATATAAATGAATAATAATATCCCCGTATCTAAAGATGCATTCATAATTCATACTCCTCAAAAATATTATCAATATCAAAATCTTCATCCTGTCTTAAGTCTTCATTTTTCAATACAGATGCATCAACTCCCAACAAGTCTAATGCTTTTTGTAAGCTTGAAAAAGGAATGTATTTATTTTCATAATTACTAATCACAAACTCGTAATATTGAGCCGGTACAACTAAAGTATTACTGGGAAGTAAAAGTTTTTTATCGGAACCGATTCTCTCGAATAAGGTAGCCGATGTAATTTCCTACCTTTCACTAAACAACTCATTTTTATGACCGGGTGTAATAAATTTCAATTCATATAACCATTTCACGGTAGCATTATAACTCGCTCTACCTTGATATCAATCAGAGAGCCTTTTTGAATTAGATTTGCCAGTTTGCCTTCCACATCCATAGGAAGAATGATAGTCCTGTCATCTTCCTTATACCATTTGTCCGGCGGCAGCAGGTCATATGCCGGAATATAGTCTCCTTTGAGAATAGGGGAGAGTGCCTTCATACTAACTGCCTGTCCTGTGTTTTGCAGCATATGTGCATTATATCCGGACTCCTTGATGGTTTTGTATGCAACCATCGCATCGGTGATTATACTGCCTGTAGGAATATCGGTAGCTGCAATTACCACCTGATATTTTTTCTCCGTATCCAGTTCATACCTGCTTGAGAAAAAATATACCCCTGCTGATGCCAGGATTAGAAATACCCCTAGACATACCAGGACTGTTTTGATAATAATTCGTTTGTTCATTTTTTACCATGCCTCCTTTATTATTTAGCAATAAAAAAAGTGACTGCAATTTAAATGCAATCACCTTATAACATAATAGAAATAACAAAAAACCCTAATAAAACTCAATTTAAACTATCTGATTCTTTTGAATAATTGAGCTTTAACCTGCTTTATATACATCTCTTAATCACAAACACCTATCAAAGAGAATTTGCGAACTAACAGATTAATCCATATCTTTAATTACTTTCTCTGCATCATCACGTGTTATGGTGTAGTATTGCAGAACATTTAATATATCCTTATCTGAAGTTAGCGAATTGATATCACTAAAATCATTACCATGGATAATAGGCTTAATAAATTCCTTCTTTTCAGGTGTTAGTAACGAAAATGTATTCCACCAAGCATCAGTCATGCCACTTTTTTCATAATATAAACGATAAATAATCATAGCTTCGGGCATATATAGAAGCTTTTCATATTCATCCTCGTTACGACCAAATGCTTTTTCAAAGAATGATTTACCTCTGCCGACCTTTCCTTTTGTAGAATTAAGAATTGCTTGAATTGAACGTATAAATTTTCTGTTCCAATGTTTTCCGATAAATGTTCTATTTCTGAAATACTTAGGATCTTGAATTGGATGATATTTCATTGGAAATGAATAGATATTAACGTTTAATTCTTCACATAAATTAATATTCAATTTCAAGCGACGATATAAGTCAACAGGTTTTTCTTCATAATTATATAATATATAATTGGACATATCCTTTATTCCATTCGCAGCGGCCAGCCTTATAGCCTTTTCATATGTTTTTCTTAATCTCCAAGCATCAAAAGCTATTCGTAAAGGGCGAATCGGTATCTCTGATAATCTTTTCATTTTTTCCGGTG
>CAZANH010000056.1:0-1557 GCA_964486515.1 uncultured Eubacteriales bacterium | reverse complement strand
TTTCATTGGGAAACCTTAATAAAAACTCTATAAAATAGAAGCATAAAACTTAATTAGGTCGGCTTTACTAAAACGCATACAGACTGCCCAATCGGTCCTAATTTCCCTTTTCCCTTAATAACAGATCCATCATCAAATTTTATTGGATGTGGTAGAGGAATATGTGGCTTATTTGCGGGCAAAACCTTTGAAACTATTAAATTAAGGTGAAGTGACCATACTTTTATTGCATCTATATTTAAAAACATAATAAGTACTTCAGGTGAATCTGTATTTGATAAAGCTGATTCAAAAAAAAACCAATGATCAGGGATTTTAAAATCAAGAAATGAAAAAATTATTTTGCCTCCGGGCTTCAGCACACGTTTTGCCTCACAAAGGTAGTTATATGATTGTTGATGTAAAAGATGGGTAAAAACTGAAAAAAAACATACCATATCAGCTTTATTATCCTCCTCTGGAATGAATAGCCCATCCGTCACCTCAAATCGCCAATCTTTCTTCCCAACAATGCTACGTGCATGTTCAATAAGATCTGGAACTACATCAATCCCCAAATATTCACCTTCTAAATATTCTGAAAGTGCTTTCCCTAATCTTCCGGAACCACAACCTACATCAATAATATAATCATCCTTCTTCAAACCATGTTGGATAAGCAACTCACGCTCTAGAATTCCAACAGCATCAAAGTTACCCCCTACTGCTAAAGACATCGCTTGGTTCATTGCGTGCCGACCCTTAAGCGCTTGAACAAAACCTTTATATCTTTTGCGAAAGTTATATTTTTCCATTGATATTCTCAATATTTTTTATCATAATTTTTGAGTCCAGATCAAAAAAACCAACACTTGAACGCTTTGAGATAACAGTAAATGTCAAATAGTCATACCTTCTTTCATAAACCACATATTCACCACTTTCCAATCCTGCACAGCCAAGTGAGAGTAAATACCCTCCTGCATTCAAAATCATTTTATGTCTGAATATCACCAGTAAAACATCACCTTCATGAAAAGTACCTATTTCGAGATTGTGAAACAAAGTGTTAGTTCCACATATATCAAATCCCTTAACATCTTTGATAGTATAAGCAAAAATCGGATTATGAATAGTATCATTAAAACGTACCTTTAGCCGAAATTCATATTGGTTCCCTTGAATTAACGTTTGCGAAGGGCTTCCATCGATAGAAAACACCCCTCCCTCAACAATGGTGGCTTTTCCATTGCCGTACCTATTTTCATTTGGATTAACTTGAAATAACTGTTGCCATTGTTCACCCTGTACATCATTCTGTATCTCAACAAATTGAACTTTCTCAGAAAGATTTTGCCTTGAACAGTCAACAATCAAGCGGTTGTATTCATCTACTACATCCTTTGGAGATCCATAAGTATGGACCATGCCTTGCTCCATGAGATACGCGGTTGAGCAGTAACGTGTTATCAGGTCAAGGGCATGAGTTACAAATATAATGGTTATCCCTTTTTCCTGAAATTCCTTAAATTTTGCAAAACACTTTGACTGAAAAAGGGTGTCGCCAACTGATAAGGC
>CAZANH010000055.1:0-7561 GCA_964486515.1 uncultured Eubacteriales bacterium | reverse complement strand
TGATGAAGTTAAACAGGTCTTCAAGCAGTTTGCCGAGGATGAAGGTTTTCATGCTTCAAAACTGCGGGAACTTATTCGTGAACGTCAACAAAATGAAATTTAGAAAAAACCTGTGGGAATCCTCCCTGATTTATTAGGGAAATGAAAGCCGACAATAATATACAAGTTTTGATAAGCTGGCCTTCTCAAAACTGGGTGAAGCTCAATATCTTCCAGCTGGTACATATCAAGATATTCCTGAGGAGCAACATATGGATAACCATTATACAACTTCTGTCACACATGTCATAGAATTCGGGAGTAAAGTGGTTATGAGAGGTACGAATGGCATTACATCCCATATCCTTAAGTTGCATCAGAATGTTTTCGAATAATGTTACCGGAATCACGGAAAGCCAGATGCAGGAAAACATTGTATGCAACGAGGCAATTGCTTTTCTGAGAGAACATGTACATAAGAATCCCAATAAGCCGTATTTTTTATGTGCATCCTTCAGCCGACCTCATTTCCCACTTACAGCACCTGAAAGGTTTATTGAACCTGAAATAACAGAAGACTATTGTTTACAGGCTTTTTATTATTTAAAAGCCTCTTCTGGAAATAGTTTGATTATAAATACTGCTTTAAGCTTTACAAGGCACTAGCTGAAAAAAGTTTTCATTGAAAGTCAATGAGAAAAATGGTAGAATTTAAACATGAATTTAAAGATTCGACATGAATTTCAACAGAATTTTGGATGAATTTGGTACAAAATCTGCTAAAGTTCATATCGTTATGAAATAGAGTGCTAGTGCCTTGTAAAGCTTAAAACTGTATCAAAAGTATTGAAGATATAAACTGCTGTGTAGGCAATTCATATGCAGATTTTTAGTATAATATTGTGAGGGGAAAAATATGCCAAGAACTTTCAGAATAAAAATGATGGGTCTTTTTATGATGTTGCTGATCATTTTTATAAGTATCTCTAACTGGGTCAGTTTTTCAATATCAAAAAATGTCATTATTAAAGAAATAATCGTTGCAAATGAGAATGAAGCAGCAATACTTGTAGATTATATGCAGGATATCTATGAAGATTTAACAGAAGAATTAAATTTAATAGCATCAAATATTAATATAAATATAGAAGATAAATTAGGTTCCGGGATGACAGACCAACAAGGAAATCTTAAGGATACTATAGAAGAAGTGGGTACTGAACTTCGGTCTGTACTATATTCGAACAAAAATTTTGATACATTATATGTACTGCATAGTCAAGCAATTATAGGGAGTACACTGTCGGAATCAGCTTTTTTTATTCGTAAAGAAATGACAGAGGATTTCAGAAACTATGAAGGAATGACTCAGCTAAAGGAAAAAGTTGTCCAGTATATGTATCCTGAACTGAAAAATATTAATAAAAAGGAAGTTTTAGTAGCTAAAATAAATGATGAATCGTACATTATCGCCAAACTTGATTTAAATCACATAACCAGCCTCAGAAATCCTGGTATAGCTATGTTGGATCAAAATGGCAGTATTATATATTCAGGCATACACCAGTCTGCAATAGTACAGGAAATTAAAAGCACGTATAAAAAGATGGATAATAATACAAGCAGGAGCATATTCACAAAAAATAACCTGATTACAATAGTAAAAGATTGGGAAGAGACAACTTTTGTCATAGCAACAGACTTGGATAAAATAAACTATGAATTAAGTATTATTCAAAGGAGGCTTCTATTGACCAGCATATTAATGTCTGGCTTTTTAATGCTTATTGTGTGGTTTGATTCAGGGGTAATGTTAAAACCTGTTAAAGATTTTAATAGAATATTGAATGGGATATATGATTTCAATGGTGAACAATCATTGAAATCATATATTAAAATGTATAGCGGAAATAAAACAATACATAAGCGAATATTTTTATTTTATGGAGGAATCTTTGTGCCTATTGTTATTATCGTTATTGTATCTTGTTTATCCTTTAGAACAGTAATACAACATAATACTTATAAAGCGCACTTTGACGTTATACAACAGACTGGAAAAAATATTGAAAACAAGTTACAATCCTATCAACAATATATTAAATATCTTATGTTGGACCAGCAAATGCAGCAGATGTTATTTAACCTGTTAGAAAAAAATGAACAAAAAAGTGCACTGCAAGTAAATAATTATTTCTCAGACAGTTTGATGCATAAGGGGTTCTTGGAAAAAGATGTAAGCCACATCAGTATCTATAATAATGAAGGAAATGCTATATATCAGAGTAACAGTATGAGAGCAGATATTTCCGGTAAGGTTTTAACCGATTTAATACGTAAAGCACCAGAGTTTATTATTACAGTTGAAGATATCAGAAAAAGGAATATATCAATTGTAAGTCATATACGATATTTACCTCGCAATAATGACACTAAATATTTTCTTGACAGGATAGGGTATTTGGAATTAGGCATTAAGCCATTCTTAAAGCAAAAACTTAGCTTAATGAATACAGGAATAACTTGCTCATCATATATTTTGGACGAGCATGGAAAAATACTGGCAGATTACGGAGGCGTATTGTATAGTATTAATGAATTGCAAAATCGGTTTAACAATGTTCAGGCAAATACTCCATCATTTGTCATAGCATCTGTACAAGGCAAAAAAACAATGATTGCTACATATCCAATTTATAGTGGCAATTGGACGTTGATTACATTAATACCGCTGGATGTGTTTAACAAAGCAGATGTGCTAATACTATTGTATAATGGTGTTATTCTATTACTATTATTTGTTCTGGTATATATTGTATCAAAGTTATTAGGTAATAGGGTGCTTATGAATATCGACCGTATTAAATCATTAATGGAAAAAGCTGTAGCAAACGCTAGTAAGCAAAAGGCAGTTAATGAAAGCAAATATGAATATGAATTTGTAGTATTAGCTCATAGTTTTAACAGGATGCTTTCCAGATTGGATAGGCTTTCAAAGGAATTAAGACAAAAGGATTTGGAAAATACTGAGCTTGAAAACAGAAGGAATCAAGCATTGCTGGTAGCGCAGCAAGCACAAATTAAGCCTCATTTTTTGAACAATATTATTACGTCTATTATTTTACTTTTAAAGAGTGGACAATTACAGAACGCTATTAATATGTTAGTTGAAACAGGAAAGTTTTTTAAGTTTAGTTTATATGGTACCGAGGAATTAATATTTTTGGAAGAGGAAATACAGCATATTAATTATTATATCAATCTTCAAAGAATTCGGTTTTATAATCAATTGGAATATGAAAATAAAGTAGAGGAACAGTACAAGAAATATAAAGTACCTAAATTTATATTGCAGCCCATTGTAGAAAATGCCATTGAACATGGGATGATAGAGGATAAAATTTTAAAAGTATTGATTAGTGTGGATATTAATGATAATTTTTTATATATTACTATACACGATAATGGCAAAGGAATATCAGAGGAACAACAAAGGCAAATTAAGAAAGATTTAAAAGATACAACAAAAAAAGAACACTATGGTTTAAGTAATGTTAACGAGCGATTGCAGCTTCGGTTTGGTATGCAATATGGCATTCGCATACAGAGTATGGTCCAAGAGGGTACTTCTGTTACGATTACTTTACCTGCGATTTTGTGAGGGGTGAGCAAATGTGTTTAAATTAATGATTGTAGATGATGAGCTTATTATAAGGGAAGGATTAAAAAACTCCGTAGATTGGGCTTCGTTGGGGTACCAAGTAGTTGCAGTTGCTAAAGACGGTTCGGATGCACTAAAGAAGTTTAACGATCACCAACCTGATGTGATACTGATGGATATTAAAATGCAGGGTAAAACCGGATTAGATATACTAAAGGAGGTAAAACAGGCCAATCCAGAGGTGGAGGTTATTCTCCTAAGTGGATATGATGATTTTAACTACGCAAAGGAAGGTTTAAAAAATGGAGCGTTTGATTATATACTAAAAATTAATATGATGGATGAATTGGAGAATGTTCTCTTAAAGCTCAATAATAAGTTGAGTAAAACTCAGGAGAAGCAACAGGAATATGAAAATCTGCTTAACATTAAAAACAATTACTTGTTTCTTGAGTTTTTAAAAGGGGAACTGCTAAATACAATATCGATTAATGAAAAACACAAGTACGGTGTAAGTGTTGTCTGGTTAGGAAACCATATAGATGATGCTGTAGAACTGATTAATACTACCCCCAGTATTTTGCCTTTTGTAATGGGACAAAAGGGTCAATACGCAATAGGGATTTACTGGAGTGAACATAAAAACAGTTTTGAACAAATGTATAAGGAGAATATGAATAATTTATACAGTATGCTTGTTAAAAACGAGTTGTATAAGCCAGTTATTGGAATAGGAGATTTTAAGGAGAGTATTAGAGATATTCCTCTTAGTTTCAGACAAGCGATGAAGGTTATTGACAGGATGCGCACAAATGACAATGGGGGAGTAGTGCAATATTGTGAACTTAGCGTAAACAACATTATGCAAAAGCAGTATATATCCCGTATGTTTAAAGATGATATATTACTGCATGGATATAAGTGTATAATGGAACAAATTCAGACAGTGTTTGATAATGGCATATCACAGAAAGACATATTAATTAGTGATATGCACATGATTTGCACTAAAATTCTCTTGCAAATAGAAGAGAGCGCACGTTTGAGAGGTGCTAGTATTGATGATGAGATTGCCGGATATATTACGTCGATTAAGCAATATGATTCTATAATTGATATGAAGAGTTGGTTTGTTGATATTTTTGATGAACTGTATTTAAAAATTGAAGAAGCCAAGAAACAAGATCGATATGGAAGTATTGTTAAAGCCATGAATTATATTGATGAAAACTATAATACAAATTTAAAACTGGAAGAAGTAGCAGCTACATTTTATATAAATGCTTCTTATTTCTCAACTAAATTCAAAGAACTAACCGGTCAGACCTTCAGTCAGTATGTTATTCAAAAAAGAGTAAAAAGGGCTTGTGAACTTTTAAAAAATACTACTTTAAAAATATATGATATTTCAAATAGGGTTGGGTACAGGGATGAAAAGCATTTTAGCAGACTTTTTTCAAAATACATGAAAATGAGTCCAAGGCAATACAGGAAAAAGTGAATAATTATTAGAAAAAAAGTGTGTATTTATTTGAGGATGAAATAAATGCGCACTTTTTTTCTAATAAACACCTTATTTAGTTTTTTTATTTCACCAAGTATAATATAACCATAATATATGATAGATTTAAAAAGATTGGAGAATAGGTAATGCTTGATACTGCTTTTACTAAAGGGAACATACATCAAAAATGTATAATTAATAAGTTCCATCAAATTACAAGTGACATCATTAGGAATAGGGCAATGTATATTTTTGTTATGCCTGCACTCATCTATTTTATAATTTTTAAGTATATGCCTGTCTATTTTGTGCAAATAGCCTTTCGAGACTATTGGATTACCAGAAATGTTGTTGATTGCGACTGGGTGGGAATGGAGAATTTTGCCAAGCTTTTTAATACTCCTGGTTTTTCGAATGCATTAAAAAATACTCTGATTATTAGTTTTTATAAAATTATGTTTGGTTTTCCGATGCCGATTATTCTGGCGTTATTGCTGAATGAAATTGGAAGACTTAAGTTTAAGAAGTTAACACAAACACTCATTTACTTGCCGCACTTTATCTCATGGTCAATAATTGGAGGTGTTATGTATGGTATCTTATCGGTGGAAAGTGGGTTATTGAACGAGATCATAAAATTATTTGGAAAGGAGCCCATATTCTTTTTAGGAGATAAAAGTTACTTTAGAGGTGTATTGGTGGTATCGGACATATGGAAGGAGATGGGTTGGGGAGCAATTTTATACTTAGCTGCAATTACAAATATAAATTATTCGCTATATGAAGCAGCAATAATAGACGGTGCCAATAGGATGCAGCGGCTTTGGTATATCACTATTTCAGGAATAAAATCGACAATTATTATACTATTAATAATAAAGTTAGGGAAGATGCTGGATGTTGGGTTTGAACAGATATTGGTGTTATCAAATCCAATGGTACAGCCTGTAGCAGATGTTTTGGACACATATGTTTTTCGAGTTGGACTTGAACAGGGGAGGCATAGCGTAGGCGCTGCTGCCGGGTTATTTAAAACTGTGGTGGCAGGCATTATGATATATTCATCCGATAGAATTTCGAAGATGTTTGGTGAAAGAGGATTATTCTAGAAACGAGAGGAGGATGTGTGATGGTTACAGGCAAGAGATTAAGTTTATTTAGCATACTAAACTATGCTTTTTTATCAGGTATCTGTATTATTATGTTTTATCCGTTATGGTATACGGTAGCAACATCATTTATGAAAGAATCAGAGTTTTTAAGCAAGATATTTGTTTTATATCCTTCAGAACCAACTTTTAGTTCATATAAGACTATATTTGAAGATGGTAAAATATTTACTAATCTAAAGGTAACGGTATTTATCACAGTGGTTGGGACTCTTGTATCTCTTGTTTTTACTGCCCTTAGTGCTTACGGATTATCTAAGAAGTTCTTTGGAACTACATTTATTACTTATTTAGCGGTATTTACAATGTTCCTAAGGCCGGGGCTTATACCTGAATATCATAATTTAAAAAGTCTGGGTTTAATTAATAACATAGCAGTATATATTATTCCCTTTATGATTAATACATTTTACCTGATTATTTTAAGAACGTATTTTCAAGATTTTCCTAAAGAATTGGAGGAATCTGCTAGAATTGATGGATGTATGGAACTGGGAATTTTCTTTAGAATCATACTGCCATTATCCAAACCAATTCTTGCAGCCATTGGACTGTTCTTTGCAGTACAGTTTTGGAATACCTACATGCAGTCAGTGTTTTTTATATCTGACCCTGATAAAAAAACAGTGCAGGAGTATTTGAAAAAGCTGGTTTCAGATAGTACTGATATGGAAAGTCTTATGATGGCAGCAGAATCTGAAGATAAGGATTTTTCTGCCGAAACAATACGCATGGCAAATGTGGTGATTGTATTAGTGCCTATTTTAGCTGTCTATCCATTTTTGCAAAAATATTTTGTTAAAGGGCTTTTAATAGGTGCAGTAAAAGGCTAAGCGCGACACGTCTCCGTTCTGAGGTAAGTAGGCTCCGGCAACGGAGCCCGCTTACCCGGTATGCGATATGATGTCATAGATGTTATTATAGTATGGAGGGGGGGGTGTTACGGTAACTTTGGAAATTTATAAAATAAGGATTAAGGTTTAAAAATTATGAGAAATCAAGGAGGTTTTGTTAATGAAAAAAATGTTGGGAATTTTACTGGTTATTGTATTAGCAATATCATTTGTAGGATGTAGTAAAGGAACTGACGAACAAGGAGCATCAAAGACTGAAAGTCAAAATGAAGGGGGAAAGAATGACGGTAAACAGTCAGAGAATGCTGAACAAAAAGAGGAAGTAATAAGCTTTGATAAAAAAGTAGAGGTTAGTGTGTTTCAGTGGGGACCAAGAGACATAGCAGAAGATGAT
>CAZANH010000054.1:0-3249 GCA_964486515.1 uncultured Eubacteriales bacterium | reverse complement strand
GAGCATCGGCAGCGTTCGAGTTTGCCGTTAAGCATTTCGAATGTCTCAATACTCATTTTGTGTCCTTAAAAAAGTTATAAAATTTGCATTATGTCTATTATGTTCAGGGGTCATATTCCAAACAACCATTGCAAAACTAATTATTAAATCCATCTATGGAATGTCTTTGGCCGCTGTTAAAAAAGGAATTCATTGCTTTCAAGCAGATATCTGTGTCTTTTGTATTCATCCGCGATAATCCTCATTATTGCATTATAACAGGGAGGTTCAAGGAATGTCTGATAGGCTTATCTTTTCGCGCCTTTATATTATATGCTAAAGCAAGATAGATTACAACAGTCATATAAAAATATGTGTTTATTAAGATTTCAGACATTTTAACAGAATCTTGATTTTTGTTGGAGCCGGCTTTACAGCATATAAGCTGGTCCTATTGAATTAATTAAACAGACAATAGATGCGGGCGGCGGATTAATCGAAGCCGATGAACCGGGAAGCCCTCTTAATGGATTTCCAATAGAAATACCAAAAAATGCGTATAAGGGTAAACTTGAAAATAAACGTATAAACATTATATCTTTCAATAATACGGGCTCATCACTTGAAATCTGTTTTTTAAACAGTACATTTAGTATATCATCAAACAATTTTATAAGAAAAAGTGATGAGTAATTAGCAAACCATCCCTTTTTTATCATAAACATAGGAGCAGACCTCAAAGGAACGAACTGTTTAAATCCGATCTGCGTTTTGCATAAAAGTGTTGATCTGGTACACCATCAGGAACTCGAACTCTGGACACCCTGATTAAGAGGAATAAGTTCTAATATGCTGAAATACCGCTACCGTAAGAGGTTTTAAGGTAACAAAAATTCATTTTACTACAATATGACTACAATTAGAGAGTGCCACACTAATAACCCATAGGGAGTTAAAGTTGATCATATATCTGTATATCTGTAAGAAGAATTAATTATTGTAAATTCAGATGATATTTCTTCATATTTATGATATACTTTATTTTGAAATGCTATAATTAAAGGAGTAAGAAAAATGGTTGGTTTTAACAGGATTACATTCGATAACAGAATAATGGCAGGGCAGGCATGCGTTAGAGGCATGAGGATATCTGTATCTTTGGTAGTTAACCTTATTGCTCATGGGAAAACTGTTATGGAAATTATTGAAGAATATCCGGATTTGAATGAAGAAGATATTAAACAATGTTTGGAATATGCGGCCTGGTTGACCAGGGAACAAGTATATGCGCATTAGAGGTATACGATGAGATTTTTAGCAGATATGGGTATTTCCAAAAAAAGTGTTATTTGGTTAAGGAATCAGGGATATGACATAATTCATTTAAGCGAGCAAGGACTCCAGTGTATGTTGGATGAAGATATCTTTATGAAGGCAAAAGATGAAAATAGAGTAGTCCTTACTATGGATTTAGATTTCAGCCAGATTGTAGCTGCCAGTAAATCTACGTTACCAAGTGTAATTGTTTTCAGATTAAGTAATGAGAGGTCTGAAAATGTTAATAAAAAATTGGAAGAGCTTTTGAATAAGTTTTCAGATGATATAAAAGAAGGATCAATAATATCTGTTAGTGAAAATAATATACGTATAAGACATCTACCAATATAGTTATTGTTATACAGCTATACAATACATTTATATCTTACTTATATAAATTGTGCGCATATCTGGTACTTGATTTACTGTCGGGATTTCAAAGGTACATTCAAACATCGTTACAATGATCAGCTTTAATTACAGGGAGATTCCAGCAATTAGATATATGAAGGAATTGATTGATAAAGGAAAGATTGGAAAAGTTTATACTGTTCGACAGATGGTTGGAGGAAACAGAATAGCAAATCCTTACATTACTACTGAAAGCCATTTTTACCCTCAACAGTGGTGGAGACATAGACTTCCTGGACTTGGCAGCATTGATTGGAACAGGATAATAGCCAATCTAGATGAAATCGGTTACTTTACGCTATCGTTTTGGGGGCAGCACTTGAAGTTTTATATTTTACGTATTATAATGACAGTGAATTAATTTTAATGTTAAAAATATTGAAGTGTGGAGTATAATCAAAAATATGAATGAAATAATATATAAACCAATAGGAATTATTTATTCACAGCATAAGGAACCTAAAGGTACGCCGATACAGCCAGCCGCTGCTAAAAATATACCCGGCAGAATAAAAATATATCCGGAATATGTTCATGGGTTAAAGGATTTGGAAGGATTTTCGCATATTATTTTGTTATATCATTTCCATTTATCAAAAAAATCGGAGTTATTGGTAAAACCATTTATGGATGATGAAGTACATGGTGTTTTTGCAACACGTGCTTCCGGAAGGCCTAATCCTATTGGGCTGTCAATTGTGAGAATAGAATATATTGAAAAAGGTATAATAGGAATCAAGGATGTTGATATTGTTGATCAAACGCCTCTTATTGATATAAAACCATATGTTCCTGAATTTGATAAGATAGATGCGAAGAAAATAAGCTGGCTTGGAAATAACGTAAACAAACTTCCAAAGGCAAAGGATGATGGAAGATTTATTTAATAATAGGCTTAAAAGAACACGGCTTCGATTATCGTTATCTCGGTATTATTCGAAAGAAATTGTGCCAGCGTTCAGCCAATAAGGAACAATATCGGTGAAATGACTTAGTATTTATCCAATGGAACTAACGCCGTTATTTTCCTAATCTAGTTTGATTCTATATAACGTTACAATTTCTTTTTTCACGGCTTTTTGCAAAAAAACATTTACAATCAAAGATTTTTTGTTATAATATAAATATAGGTAGCCGTTACCGCAAAGTGCGGTTGCCCTAAAGAGTAATTAAATTATTAATAACCACTCTGAGCAGCAGGGCGGTTATTTTTTTATTCTGAATTTCAGAATTGCTACTGTGAACAATCCGAAAGCTATCATTAAAGATAACGCTTCGTATGTATTCATCATAGCAACCACCCCCCTTATATTATTCAACATATATTTTATAATACTACCTTTATGTATTAATGAACCGTACAAGGATACTGTGCTGCGCATGCTTAAGGAAGGGAAAAACCATAGGAATATACATCCCATAATTGCCAAGGAGGGTTTTAACGGATGTGCAAACTCTGTTTACCAGTATATTATTAAATATTGCCATGAAAACAACATTCCATATGGACGCAACTCAAGAGTGATACCTCCCGAAGAGCGT
>CAZANH010000053.1:0-1570 GCA_964486515.1 uncultured Eubacteriales bacterium | reverse complement strand
CTTCAATTTGTTTCATTGCTTCTATTGCAGCTTCTTCTGCCGTCTTTTTTGAGTTTGTGTACTCGTTTTTTAATTCAAGAATATATGCTTTCTTACTTTTATCTTTTGGCAATATGACAATATCAGGCCTTCCCAGTCCATATTCTTTATTGCTTTCAATATAGTAATCATCTGAAATGTTTACCATTATTCCTAAAATAAGTCCATGATAGAAGTTTTCATATTTTTCCTTTTCTATTCCTGTCTTTGAATAGCTGGTTTTCCTTCCGGGAACATCATAATAACTTGAAGATAAAAACAATATTTCCTGCAAGTATATTTCAAAATCCTGCATATCCCCCTTGATAAGGCTATCAACAAGTCTTGTATTAACAGTTCCTGTCTCTTGTTCTAATGCAAACCAGTTCTTTAGTATGTTTTTATATATCTGCAAAAGTTCTCTGTTTGGTATGCTTAAATAATAGCTATCTCCTTTTCCTTCAACCCTTTTGGCTTTCAAATATCCGGCATGAAGCAGGTAGCTTAATGCTTTGTCTACATTATTGAACACCTCTTCATATACAATATTTTGCTCAATCTCCATCTCTATAGTTTCACCCTTATAGAGTTTTTCTATATATTCCTTGCCTTTAAGCTGGTCAAGCTGTATGCATCTTTTTATCAGCACTGTATCACCTGTGTTTACCCAGAATGCTTTGGGTATATAATCTTTACTGTCAAAAAAAGATATTATACTCCATGGATTGTATATAACCTTATCTCCTCCAAATATATATCCGTTATACCAATCCCTCATAGTTTCACTATATCCTTCAAGGCTGAAATATTTAAGCATGTCTTTTATTTCTTCTTCTGTAAAACCAAACATATCTGCACAATAGCTATTGGTCAAAGTAGCAATCTTAGGATTATTAAACGCACTGAATATGCTCTCCTGGGATATTTTCATAATACCTGTTACAATCCCTTTTTCTATATTGTCATTTCCTTTAAGTCCGTCAACCATCAATGCCCTTATAACATTCAGCATTTCGTCATAATATCCGTTAAGCTTTGCATAATGAAGTGGTGTATCATATTCATCCATTAACAGTATAACCTTATTATTAAAATAGCTGCACAAATAGCCTGATAGGTCAGTTATTGCGGAAGTATATTCATATATTTGAGCCTCCTTACTCATTATTCTTATATATTGCTCTTTTTCAAAATCAAGTAAAACATCCGTATTCAATATATATCTATGTCTTTTATACTCCCTGGCTATTTCTTCCTTTAAAAAGTACTCTGCGTCTTTCCAGTCGTTTGCTTTTATCTTTTTAAAGGAAAAGTTAATAACAGGATATTTCCCCTGATGTTGATCCGCAAATTCATTGTCCTCATTTATTTTAAGACCCTCAAAAAGATACACATAATCTTTATCTTCTTTATCCATTTTTCTGCATTCCGGTATTTCCAGAAAACATTTAAGCATATTGAAATTAAGTGTCTTGCCAAAACGGCGTGGTCTTGTAAAGAGAATAACCTTGCTCAAGCTTTCTATTATTTCCCTTATAAGCAGAGTCTTATC
>CAZANH010000052.1:0-2113 GCA_964486515.1 uncultured Eubacteriales bacterium | reverse complement strand
ATATGACACTTTTGAAGCTTTCAGCGTGAAAGTTATGCTTAAAATTGTATTTTTTACAGTCTGAATGCACTCAGACTAAAGCCATGGTCAAAAATTTGGATGAACCGAGCCAGACAAAATAAAAAACTGTCAATTTTTTTAAAATGCGGAAAAAAACGTAGGTGTGTTTGGTATATGGATGTAACTCACGGATTCAGGGATGAGTTTTAAAATAGCGACTTCCTATATTAGGCTACCTATTACTTCCACAATTACCATACATGTCAAAATCATTAGCGTATAATAATTAAGAATATGATTTATACGCAATCTTAATATTGTACTTTTTTGCAATGCGTTCGTTTTCTTTATTTGCTCTTTCCGCAAGTTCTTTAGCGGATAAATTCTTTGTTTCTTCATAGAGTTGTAGTCTTATCTTGTTAATATTTTTTTCTATATTATTATTCATCATTTTCTACCACCTCCATTGGTGAACATATGTATATCCCTCTATATCCTTCTCTTTTATTAATAATATCCGTCATAGTCTTGGTCTTAAGTTTATTTATATGTTGAAAATTTAAACTTAATATATAATCCAAATTGTGCACAGTTGCCATTGCAATATGTAAACCATCATAACGAAATCTCACTGGAATAATCCCCTCATCAACATATATATCAGCAAGTTTTACTGCTTCCTCATTAGCGTCAATTAAAAATATATTATATTCTTCAATAAGTGAAATCATACAATGGCTTTTTTCAGATGGCGCTCTTTCAATTTCCTCTATTACATACCCTGACGTATAAGCTACATATCTACCCTGTTTTATTTCTTTGAATAACTTTACCGTATCCTGATGAGCTTCCCGGTTAGTGTCAAAGTAATAATTAAATATTGTAGTTTCAAGATATATCTTTGGAACTCTCATATTATCACCACCTTATATATATATTATACATTCTCATCTTTTTTAAATCAACTTACACATAAAATAAATAAATTTCATTGGTTTTGCTATCTCTGTAATAATAAAGCGGCGGCACCATTCCCACATTAATAAAGCTCTTATATATTTCTGAAACCACATATGTTTTAAAGAATGCTCCTGCCATGGCTCCCTCCTCTATAACCTCGGGGCTGCAACCGCACATTCATGTGTGCCAATACACGTCGAGACATATATCCCCTATCACAGCGGCCTTTATTCCCGCTATTCGAGACAGGATCAGCTCAAGCCTCCCGCGTTCAATACCTTTAAAAACATTGATATCAAAGTTTTTTTACATCCATTACCGGTTTCCTCCTGTAATTTTTCAATAATCCTTTTGTATATATTAGGTATTGTGACCTTATGATCACCGCAAAAATGCCAGCCTTTTCCCCCTTTACTCGTTGGCCTTATGACAATATTTTTTCTGGGTCTGTAATAGTAAACCGGATCGCTGTAACCAACCTTGATAGTTAAATCTCCAGCATCTACAAGATCAAAATTTGCGGTTGTTATCCTGTATGTCGGATATCCGAGATTACGGGAAATTGACAATGCCTTCAGGAATACCTCAGGGCCTATGACACTCGAACCGAAATTAATGAATACGCCTTCATCAAGTTTTGCAACGGAACTGCACATCTTTTTGAAATCAATGCCGCTAGCCTTCCCAATCGCCTCAAAATCAGCAATGGGATGCTGGTGTATGATATCTGTACCAAGAGCAATATGGTATGTTGCTGGCACATTATTTTTATACGCCTGGTAAAACACGCAGTCCTTCTTGTATGGAAATCTTTCGGGATTTTTATCAACGTATACGGCAAGGCTTTCCCCGTATCCCATATTATTTTTGGCACCTTCTTGAATTGCCTCATTCATCCATCTTCCGGTTTCCTCCCTATTCTGCAACAGGGGTAATTCCAGGTACATCAATATTTTTTATACTGACAATATTCCTTCTGCCAGTTACTGAAAATGTGCGTATTTTTGAAAAATCAACCTGCCCTTATAAGCCTTTTTCTCTTTGCGGGATTTACGCCATAAAGCTTATCCTCACAGCTTGCAACCCCAAGTGTTATTGTTCCTGCTTCCTTGCCAAGCGCTATCTCAACCTTTCCATCACCTGCTACCATTAC
>CAZANH010000051.1:0-2816 GCA_964486515.1 uncultured Eubacteriales bacterium | reverse complement strand
TCTCGAAGTAAAAGGTGTGGATGGCGTATTCATAGGCCCGTATGATATGAGCGGTTCTTTTGGTGTTGTGGGTCAGACCGGTCATACTTTAATACTTGATGCATGTAAGACTGTTGTAAAGGCATGCAACAAACACAGCAAGGCAGCCGGTCTCCATATAGTAAAGCCAACGCCTGAGTCTATAGAAAAGGCTTTAGAGGATGGTTTCACATTTATTGCTTTGGGTGTGGATACAGTATTCTTAAATCACAGTGCAAGTGCTGCTCTCATGGAAGTCAAAAAATTCTTGAAATAAGGGAAAAAATAGTCATATAAAATTATAAGGAGACACCAACACTAAAGAAAATTCAGACCGCTGGGAAAATACTCCATTTAAGCCTTAAGGTAAATGAAGTTGAACAGATCATGAAGGAATTGTCCTCCAGGGGACTTTATATAAACACCACAGCATTCAGCAAAGAGGAAGCAGATGATATTATAAGGAAGGTTGAGAAATGGACTCATGAATAAAGGGTCTGTTCCAGTAAGAATAATGCAGGGAGGAACAATATGGGGACAATAAGAAATCCAATTTTGAGAGGGTTTAATCCCGATCCGTCCATTATAAGGGTTGAAGATAATTATTATATAGCAACGTCTACCTTTGAATGGTTTCCTGGTGTGCAGATATACCATTCAAAGGATTTGCAAAACTGGAAGCTGATTAAGAGACCACTTGAAAGGGTATCACAGCTGGATATGGAAGGTGTTGAGGATTCCCTTGGGATATGGGCACCATGTCTTTCCTTTGAAAGGGGCACTTACTATCTTGTATATACAGTTGTCAAATCAGTAAGGGGAGGGTACATGGATGCCCATAATTATCTTGTTACAAGCAGTGATATATACGGTGACTGGTCTGAGCCTGTTTATCTGAACAGTATTGGATTTGACCCCTCAATGTTCCACGATGAGGATGAAAAGAAGTGGTTTGTGGGTTTGACCTGTGATAATGCACCCGGTCATGACTGGTTTGGAGGGATTATATTACAGGAGTATTGTGAAAAAGAAAAAAGACTGATCGGAAAGATGAAAACAATATTTACTGGAACGGATATGGGTTTTACCGAAGGACCTCATCTGTATAAAAAGGATGGCTGGTATTATCTCATTACTGCGGAAGGCGGGACAGGTTATAATCATGCGGTCACCATGGCTCGTTCCAGGAATATTGACGGTCCGTATGAAGTGGATCCTTATAACCCGGTGCTCTCATCCAGGAATAATAAGGAGAATCCAATTCAAAAAGCTGGACATGCGGATATTATTGAAGCTCATGATGGCAACTGGTATATGGTGCACTTATGTGGAAGACCTGTAAAAGGCAGATGTATGCTTGGCAGAGAAACCTGTATACAAAAGGTTTACTGGACTGATGATGGATGGCTTAGAGTGGTGCAGGGAGGAAACAGCCCTTATCTGGAAGTAGATACTGAGCTACCGGACATTAAAGAATCCCCTATACCATCCAGAGTAAAATATGATTTTGTCGATGGGGAGCTGCCAATAGATTTTCAGACACTCAGGATGCCACTTGATGAGGATACAATATCCTTTAGTGAAAGACCGGGATATTTAAGGCTGAAGGGTAAGGAATCATTAAGTTCGCTTTACCATCAGGCTTTGGTTGCAAGAAGGCAGCAGGCTTTTTCTTATACGGCGGAAACCTGTGTAGAATTTGAACCTGAAAGTTATAAACATATGGCAGGGCTTGTTTGTTATTATAATACAAGAAATTATCACTATTTATACATAAGTGTAAACGAACAAGGTAAATGCATAGGAGTAGTCAGTTGTGATGATGGAAAAATAAATATAGATAAGGCAGAGCAGGTTTTAATAGAGGGATGGGAAAAATGCTATCTGAAAGCAGAGATGGATAATGATATTCTAAAATTCTCTTATTCAAAGGATGGTGCTTTATGGAACATTATTGAGTACGAATTGGATTCGACCATTTTATCAGATGAAAACTGCAAATCTGGCTTTGGGTTTACAGGTGCTTTTGTTGGAGTATGCTGTCAGGATCTTTTGAAACAGGAAAAGCATGCAGATTTTAAATATCTTAGTTACGAAGAGGAAAATAAAAAAAGATAAGTAAAAATTATTACGAGCATTCTGAATATTGACGACTGAATACACTACGTCAGATATTATATGAAAAAGCAATATTTTTTGTGTTATTGCGGTTATACCTGTATAATTGGTATAATAACGGTATAATATTTAAAAAAGAAAGAACTATATAGAATAAGGGCTAGCAGTATCAAGAGGTTTTGAGTTTCTTGATACACCGGCAGGACCACAACAATACAATATTAGAGATAATGCATTAAGTGATGTGGAAATCGTGTGCTATAACCATAATAGTCATATCCGTCTCCACAAGCAATTTTTGAATCATCTTAATGCGTAGACTGGATAAATATTCTGAAGGTTTTATGTTAAAGGCAGACTTGAATCTTCTTGAAAACTGAACAGGACTTAATCCTATATCATATACTATGGAATTTATATTTGTATCTTGGAATGCCAGTTTCCTGATTAATTCTGCTGCGTTGTTCATCAAATTATCTGTTGATTGCATATTAAGGGGCACACTTATACCTGAAGATTCTGCGCACAGATATACCACAGTTCGGTTGTAATATGGTTCATCCAGTGCTTACTCAGCATCTTGCTGCCAGGAATGATCCTTGAAACAAAGAATTTATCCGCTAAAGAACTTGCGGAAAGAGCAAATAAAGAAAACGAACGCATTGCAAAGATGTTTTAAT
>CAZANH010000050.1:0-2564 GCA_964486515.1 uncultured Eubacteriales bacterium | reverse complement strand
ATGAAAACAGATTGGTGGCTTAATGTTAAGGAGTTTTCAGAATCAGATAAAACAGAGGATGTCATTGAGTTTACTTTACCCTGGAAAGATCGGGAAATTTTAAGGGATTACCCGGAAATGTTTGATCAAAGAATAAAATGTCGACTTGTTAAGGTTGAACTTCCCGATGGTGGGGTAGAGATATTGTGTACATCTTTGCTTGATATGCAAAAGTATCCAGTGGAAGATATTGGAGAGCTCTACCATTACAGATGGAATGAAGAAGAGGGCTATAAACTATTTAAGTCACGAATGGAGGTCGAGTATTTCTCTGGTAAAACAGCCTGGGCAGTAAAACAAGATTTTTATGCAAAAGTATTTATCATGACCCTGTGTGCTGATTTGGCATTCCCAATAGAAGAGCGAGTAAAAAAAGAATACAACCAGGAGAAGGCACGTATCCATGCTCAAAAGATAAATCGAACCGGTGCTTTGTCCATGACTCGGAACATATGTATAGGTTTGTTTATAAAAAAGTTGATAAAAAAAGCCTTGAAGGCATTTGATATGATTGTCTTTAATACTCGTGAAATCATTCGACCAGGGCGAAAGGAGGAACGAAAACATCACCAAAAACGACCGTACCACATGAATTATAAACGATTATAGCTTAACTAAACGACATTGATTCGTATATTATTAATTTATAATCGTTTATGAAGCATAAAATGACCCTGTCAGGGTTGTAGCAAAACCTTAATTACTTTTAATCAATAACTTAAATCGATTAGAGAAGTTGGATTTCCTTAACCCTGTCAGGGTTAAGGAAAAACTAATAGGATTTCGATATAACTGATTGATTATCTATATACTTAAACCCTGACAGGGTCTTCTGATTCAACTATTTTAGAATTAAAAACCTACAGCAAATAAGCAATTATCATAAGTATCCCGGTAACTGAAGTTAGCGCTATTGCCTTGGACATGGCAGGGGTATACATTTCAGTATCATCATATTTTTGGGTTAGCCGGATTAGATTTACCGCAAGTGGAATGGTAAATAATGCAAGTAATGACCATGTAGGCAAATAATTAAGCAACACCCCGGCTAAAATTCCAATGTACGCTATAACCGTACCTGTAATGATAATCCTCACCGCATTCTTTTGCCCAAATCTTACCGGTATGCATTTTTTTCCCGACTTTACATCATCCTCATAATCAAAAGTATTACTTACTATTCCCACATTCATAGTAAAAATTCCCAGGGGAATTGAAGCAAAAACGGGCTCCCAGCTAAATTTACCGTAAAGTACATAATAACTTCCAAAGACAATCATGGGTCCGAAAGCGAAAAACAGCATACTTTCACCCAAACCCCTGTAATTTAATCGAACCGGCGGAGCAGTGTAAAATAAAACTATAAATGTTCAGGCACGGCCTAATTTCTTTAGCATCCGTCCATGTTCAATCACAGCTTTTAAAAACCCGGGCTGAACGTGATATGGCAAATTATACTTTCGGGCTGTATTTTTGACTATCCCTGCAATTTTAGGATAATGAACGTGGCTGATATTTGGAAATAAATGATGCTCAACCTGGTAGTTCAGTCCTCCGAATAACCATGTTAAAAATTTATTCCCCGGAGAAAAATCTGAAGTTGTGTAAAGCTGATGAATCGCCCAGTCATTTTCCATAGAGCCGGTTTCATCAGGCAATGGGTAGTCGGTTGCCGGAACCACATGAGCTGTTTGAAATACTGTAGTTAATATAAATCCACTGGTGAAATGCATTACAAGAAAGAAAAGGATAACCCAGTACCAGGCAAAAGGAAGAACAATTAAAGGTAATATAAGAAATACAACATAATAGAGGACTTTGGCAACTATAAGCCTTCTGAAAAGTTGCTTATATGTCAACGAGGTATTTAATTTAACGCCCTCTTTTTTATAACGCTTTAACTGATCGAAATCTTTGGTTGTCACCCATGAAAATGTCATAAGGCCATATAAGAACCAGGCATATATATGTTGAAACCTGTGAACTTTAAGCCTCGGTTTGTGCGGTGAAAGCCTCAGTACAGATCCGGGATCTATATCCTCATCATGACCGTCGATATTTGTGAATCCATGGTGCATTGTATTATGCTGGTATTGCCAGTTATAATGAAATCCACCTAACAAATACATGCTTCTTCCCACCCACTTATTTATTGTTGGATTTTTTGAATAGGAATGATGATTTGCATCATGCATTACCCCCATTCCCACTCCGGCTTTTCCCATTCCCATTAAAATCCAACAGAACAGAACGGCGCCAAAGGATGTGATCACTCCACTTACCATAAGAATATAAGGTAAGAGATATAGTGTAAACATGAAAACAGTTTTTAGTGCAAGGTTAAAATTCCCAAATTTGGAAATTTTATTCTTTTCGAAATATATGTTAACATTCTCACGCAACTCCCTGATGAATTCTGGCTGCTTTTGAGCCGGAAACCTGATCCTGACTTTTTCCATTTTATTAATATCAATATAGTAATTAAAATAAATAACATATTTCTACTTTGACAATTTCAAATTTCT
>CAZANH010000049.1:0-2073 GCA_964486515.1 uncultured Eubacteriales bacterium | reverse complement strand
ATTGAATATCATGTTCCTTTAGAACCTTTTTATATCCCTCTAGACGAAGATTAACCGCCTCAAAGTTTAAGGGGCCAGCAATAACCCCTATTTTTTTATGTCCTAAACCAGTCAAGTGTTTAGTAGCAATCTTACCCCCCTGAAAATCATCTGGAATAATTGAGGGGATTTCCCCATTGTTGGAATATTGATAGAGAAATAAGATGGGTTTATCATGTGTTGATGCTGCCGGAAGGTCACGATTAGACACCTTGTAACCACTCATCATGATAAGTCCGTCCACCTGTTTGGCTATTAAGGCTTCTATGTTGTTCCTCTCCAAATCTCTCTGTCCATAACTGTTGCAAAGGAAAACGTTATACCCCAAAGGGCGAACACCATCCTCAATACCACGAACAAGAGGAATTGTAAAAACGCCTTCAATATCATCAGTCACAATACCGATTGTGAAGGTTCTGTTCATCCGTAGACCACGAGCGATGTAGTTTCGTTGATAGTTAAGCTTATCGATAGCTTCATTGACCGCTGCTTTTGTTTCCTTGCTAACCCCTGGTCGACAATTCAGCACTTTAGATACAGTAGCAGTAGAGACATCAGCAAGTTTGGCTACATCCACAATCGTTGTTTTTTTCTTGGCTTTTTCCATTGATAACCATTTCAACTAGAAAACGTTTTATATTATTATAAATAGGCTTAATCAATTAATCAAGGGCAATAGCTTCGTTCTAGATATATGAATCTTCTTTAGAGCGTGCCATCATATAATATTAAAATTATACCATATAAATACTATAAAATATAATATTAGCCCATTTAATTACCCAGTTTAATAGCTAAACCTTCGAAAAGATCTTCGCTAAAAACATTACTTGACAAGATGAACGGTTATATGATAAGATGTAAATCGATTTACATTGTCGTCTGTTTATTAATGGAAGAATGAAATAAAACCATCAATTCCAATGCTATGACAAACAAATCTTCATTTTCAAGGCGTAAGAAATTCGAGAATATATGGGGACACATATTTATTATGCCGCAACTAATTGGCTTTTTGTTTTTTGCTGTGCTTCCCATTGTGACTGCTCTGATCTTAGTGTTTGTTGATTGGAATATGCTTCGACCAATGGAATTCGTTGGTCTTGAAAATATTATAACTGTTTTTCGAGATAAACACGGTTTGCTAAAACACGCTGTAACCAACACTGGGATCTTTACTCTAGGCATTGTGCCCTTAACATTGTTAGCAGGTTTATTTCTTGCCATATTGCTTAAAAAGCCAACTATTCTCAGTAATTTTTATAAAACTTCATTATTCTTACCCTTTGTCACAGCTTCAGCGGCTGTGAGTTTGGTTTGGTATTGGATGCTGGCACCGGGAGTTGGTCTCGTGAATACCATATTGGAGGGCATTGGCATCACAGGTCCAGAATGGCTTCGCGATCCAACCTGGGCAAGGATTGCAATTATTTCATACGTTGTATGGCAGAACCTTGGCTATACTTATTTGATTTTTGGTGCTGGCTTGGAAAATATCCCCAATTCTTTATATGAAGCGGCAAGAATTGATGGTGCAAATTCATGGGATGAATTTAAATATATTACTCTCCCATTACTCTCACCCACAACTTTCTTCCTTCTCATAACCCTCGTAATTAGTTCCATCAATATCTTTGGTCAGGTATATATCATCACCGGCGGGACAGGAGGACCGCTACTTTCAACTTACACCATAGTTATGTATATTTACCAACTTGCCTTTTCATTTTTTGACATGGGACAGGCTGCAGTTGTGAGCTGGATATTATTTATCATTCTTTTTCTCCTAACCTTAATTAACTTTAAATTATCTAAACATTGGGTTCATTATCTGGAGTGAGAAAAACATGAATCAAAAGAAGGTAATGTCTTATATAGTGGTGTAAAAAGGTTGACGAAATAGTCATCTTCTGCTTCCATAAGAATGTTCAAATTCAAAAAAGGAGGCACAAAGATGACTGACAACATTATGACATTGATAGAAGAACTTCGCAAGGCTGGATTGCATGAAGACCTGGAATTTTGCAAAAAGGC
>CAZANH010000048.1:0-1519 GCA_964486515.1 uncultured Eubacteriales bacterium | reverse complement strand
CAATAAAAGGCCTCCTAACCGGAGACCTTTTATTGACTTTTAACCCAAAATGCCGTTCCCCTATATTTTGACACCTAGCCTTCGCCAGGTGGGTATCCTGCTAAAAGCTTCATATCTTCCTCCGCCGTCGCACCCGGCTGAAACCGGATGTCGGTATTATGCTGAGGCCTGATATCCACTCTTAAACACCGGAAACCCGTATTCCAAATGTAGGTTCAAAATTACAGGTTTATCCGGACATTTCAGGATAAATATCTTACAATGCTATTATAACATTATTGATAGGGTTTTAACAACAAAATGTACATCCTTTTTTTTGCCTTAATCATCTTTATTTAGTGTTAAAACGAAAAAAACTCCATATATCTAAGGATACCTATTATGATTGCGATTTTTGATATCATTTGCTGCCCTGGCTATACTCAGCTCTATGTTCCCTATCGGTACCAATCCCATTTTCACGTGCGTAATAAAAAAGATACTGCTGTGCAAAACCTTCCATTCCCTTAAAATATTCAGATGCAAATTTTCGTATTTCACCAGGTAAGGCCTTGCGTTTGAAATAAAGTTTCTCCATCACCCTTCTTACCCAAACATCCACAGGAAAAACATCCCGTTTTATACCACTGTATAAAAGTATGCAGTCTGCTACTTTATCACCTATTCCCGGTAGTTTTACAAGTTGTTCTTTTACATTCGCAATATTCATATTTTCAATTGCTGAAATATAAGGTTCCCCTTTGATAAAAGCCTGGGATGTCCCTAAAATATATTTGCATCTAAAACCCGCTTTGCATGCAGCAAGCTTTTCCAAACTTGTACCCGCAATTTTGGTGACTGTCGGGAACGTATAATAACTTTTGTTTCCGTATTTGATTTCATCACCATATTCTCCTGCTATAGATGCAACAATTCTCATTATCATTGGAATCCTGTTATTTGCGGAAATTATAAATGAGACAATTGTTTCCCATAAATCCTGCCTCAGTATTCTTATCCCATGGCCATACCTGATTGCTTCCTCCATTATGTCATCTTTTTGCAGCCTGTTCTTAATCTCATTATAATCCGTACCAAGGTCAAAATAATCAAACCAGATATTTAAAAATTCATCCGTATTTGTGTTTTTAATCTCAAGGGTTCTGTCCTCATACTTCACGTTTATGACACGTCCCATTGTCACTCCCGTATAGCTCCCGTCATTTTCCCCGATCCATCTGAAACACTGTCCGCATCCAAAAATGTGTTTTGGTTCAAAATTATTAATATTTTTTACCTTTATACCGTTTTTATTTTCAATTATCTCATATCTGCCATACCTCAATATATTTTCACCCCATTTCACTGCCTTATTTAGACGCTCGCAGTCATAAATCTATTAGGTACCTGAATAGACACATATACTGGTTACTATTCACAGCCTTCTTATCTCCTTGAAGAAATATTTTCATGAAATACATAGCGAAAGGTTCTTAGAGGCTGTTTGTGAAGCAATGTTAAGGTCAAATCATTGTTTGAG
>CAZANH010000047.1:0-7577 GCA_964486515.1 uncultured Eubacteriales bacterium | reverse complement strand
GTACAGGCACAGCAGACAGAAATTCTCATGAAAGAACCTGAATTATGCGGTGTATAGAATTTATCAACTTAGAAGGAGAACATAAATGAACATACTTGTTATAAATTCAGGAAGTTCAACATTAAAATATCAACTGATTGATGTAAAAAATGAAAATGTACTTGCTAAGGGCGTATGTGAACGTGTAGGCCTTGATAATTCTTTTATAAAGTATTCAATAAATGGAGAAAAAGCTGATATTTTTAAAGTGGACATGCCGGACCATATGGTTGCAATAAGCAAGGCTATAGAAATACTTACGGATGATAATAACGGTGTTATCAGTGGGATGTCAAGTATAGATGCAATAGGACACAGGGTTGTGCATGGAGGGGAAAGATTTCATGATTCCGTAGTAATAAATGATGATGTCAGGCAGGCAATTAATGATTGTATTGAGCTTGCACCGCTTCATAATCCACCTAATATTGCAGGTATTGATGCATGCCGGAAGCTTTTACCCGATATTCCCATGGTAGCAGTCTTTGATACGGCATTTCATCAGACAATACCAGAGTATGCATATCTCTATGCAATTCCTTATAAAATATATGAAAAATATGGGATTAGAAAATACGGTTTTCACGGGACATCACATAAATATGTTTCACAAAGAGCGTCGGCCCTTCTTGGAAAGCCATGTGAAGAATTAAACCTTGTTTCATGCCATCTTGGAAATGGAGCAAGTGTTTGTGCAATAAAAAACGGAAAATCAGTAGATACAAGTATGGGATTTACACCATTGGCAGGCCTTGCAATGGGAACAAGAAGTGGGACAATTGACCCGGCAGTGATATCATTTCTTATGAAAAAAGAGAAAATGAGTATTGGTGATATAAATGATTATCTTAACAGAAAGTCAGGAATACTTGGAGTATCAGGTATCAGCAGCGATTTTAGGGATATACAGGATGCAGCAATGAAAGGAAACAAGCGTGCAAAGCTGGCAATAGATATTTTTTGTTACAGGGTTAGAAAATACATTGCCGAATATGGGGCAGGAGTATTAAATGGCTTGGACGCAGTTATTTTTACAGGTGGTATAGGTGAAAATAACAGCTTTGTGAGGGAAAAAATAACTGAAGAACTTGATTTTTTAGGAATTAAAATTAATTATGAAAAAAATAAAAAAAGCATGGAAATGGATATAAGCAAGGATGATGCAAGAGTCAGAACACTTGTAATCCCTACGAACGAAGAGCTTGAGATAGCTCGTGAAACCATGAGGCTTGTAAAATAATGAAATGTATACTATCATGTTAACATGATAAATGAAATAAAAAAACATGTTACTGAATACATTGAGATTACAAAGAGCGAAGGCCGTAAAAGAATTGAAACGGCCAGAATTGAAGAGTATGTGATAAAAAAGACAGGTGGAAGAACCGAATATGAAAAATTCGGTGGATATTATGAATTCCACGGTTGTATTACTTTTATGCAAAATAAAGGTATTATAAGGGCTATAAAAAATTCTGATTTTAATGGTATGAATCCACCTCTTAAAACACGTTGGAGTGTTGTATACGATAATAGAAAAGATGGCTGGCCGGCCTCATTTATTATGAAGGTTTCTGATTATCTTGATATGACAGGTTATGTAAGGAACCCGAACTGGCAGACAGATGGAGATAAAAGATTTATTGAAAGAATTCACAATTTTCTAAAAAATGCTGATAACAGGGAATGGGCGAGTTGTGAAGAGAGATGCCTGGAGCTTTTTGACAATGAGAAATTCCTTTCATTAAGTAAAAGCAGAATATTGACAAGGCTTGGCATTACATATGAAGAACTGAAAATGATGAAGTACGGACAGATGTTCTCGTACTGGATTTCCAACAGGAGAAAAACTGAAAAAGTAATAATATTGGAGAATCATTCCACATTTTTTTCTTTTAAACGTATAGCGGAAAAAAATCTACCAATATTCAATATTGTTCCCGATTTACTTATATTCGGTGACGGAAAAAGGATAATAAAAAGCCTGGGATTTTTAAATGAAATTACAAATCCTGAATTGTGTAATATAAAATATTTCGGTGATATGGATCCCGAAGGCTGGCTTATATACAAATTGCTTAAGGAAAAATATGATAATCTTGATATTTCTTTTTTTATGCCTGCATACAGGTTTTTAATCGACAGTGGGAAAGAGTATCCTATGGGGGATGTCCTGCAAAATACAAATAAATCTATTGTTGAATATATAATAAAAGAATTTGAAAAAGCCGGCATGGATTATTATAATAATGATGTGATGAGGTTATGGGAAAAAAGAAGGAGAATACCGCAGGAACTGTTAACATATGAAAGGCTTTTAAAGGATAGCAGTACTCCTTAAAACTTAAATTTAGGGGTAAGGAATGGAACAGGAATTAAAAGGTTTTTATGACAGAATGAAAAAAATTCAAGCTGTCAGGATGCTGGGAACCGGGATGGATATAGGTGACTTACAGGATAAAGCATTTGAAGTTTGTTTTTTGCTGTTGTTAAAGGTATTCAGAAGAGAAATAACTGAAAATCCTGACAGGACAAGGGCAGACCTTATATTTTTGACCCAGGAGGCTATGAGGGAGCTTGGGTTAAACCCTGTCAGGGAAACTGCAGAAAGAATAACGGATGGGGTTTTATGGTACAGGGACCCAACAAGGCAGGAACCGTTTATATGCAGTATATTCAATGAACAGACACGTACACACGAAAATCTTAAATTCAGATATCTTAAGGAAGATCGTGAATTATCAAGGTGGGAAAGCGGTGGAGCCACTGTATATATGCTTACGGAAACAGCACAGGAAATTATATTTATAACACGTGAAATCCTTGAAGAATTCGGGTTCGATATAGAGCAGTTCTATACGCTTCAACTGATTAAATCCGGGAATTTCAACCGTGCGGAAAACAGTATTGATAACCTTATTGCCAGAGTAAGGACACTTATCCGCAGGGAAAAAGACTATCGTGATGATATAATTAGAAATCCTCAGGTTATTTTTTTTGATACACGAAGAAACCGAAAGAAAAGTGAGAAAGAAATTCAAAAACAGTTTGAGGAAGAGCAAAAGGTTTTTAATGATATGTTCAGCTGGAAAAGCAGGCTCAATACGTTTCCAGCTCAAGCAAGAATGGAGGCTGAGTCGGTTTTTGAAAATTTGGAAAGAGCGAGGATGCTTCATAATGAACTTGCAAAAATTGTAGTTGAAAATATGGCTGTTGAGGTGGAAATGAGAGTTAAATATCCCGAAAGCTTTTGGAGAACGTCAAGGCTTTCTTTTAAAAAGGATATATGGCAGAATGTTATTATTAAGCACGGATTACCTGATTTTGAACTGCTGGAAAATATACTGGAACCGATTTTTTCACCTGATATTGAGTTCATATATCCCATTGACTGGGCATGGAGTGAACAGAATGTTTTATCTGGCAAAGGAGTTAAGGAAGAAGAGTATTTTCTTGAAGAAGAGGAAGAAGAAACATGGGAAGAAAAAGGGGTTGACTGGGATTTGCTTACGGAGCTTTTTGAGAATATTTTCGACAGTCTGCTTAAGTACGGTAGTTTTAAAATTTCGAAACTCAATAATCTGGACTGGAATGAAAAACAAAAGTGGCTTTTCCAAAAAGAAAATATTGATATGTTAATGATGTTTGTTATAACGGAAATTTATCTTACGCCTCAATACAACACTGCGGAAGGTGTTGACGAAAGGCTTGAACTTTTTAACCGGCTGTGTAAAAAAAATGATAAATACAGAGAGCTTGATGGCAGGACAGTTTATTCATATCTTGAAAAAGATGGGAAAGGGATTGACTGGGATGAGGTAACCATATCACCTTATGTAATTAAAGTGAGGGACAAGAGCAGTTAGCAGTCTTGTCCACGTAATCCTGAAATATTAAGAGAGCGGTTGAATGGCAGTATCAAAATGACATGTAGTGTCAGAGGAGGTAAAAATAATGTATGTAACTGATCAGATTCAAAAAGGGGCACAGATATTTTTTGAATTATTAAGGAATAAGGTGTTATCTGCAAATGAGACGATGGCGCAGGAATATTACAATAATGTAGAGGTAAGGGAGATTGTCAGGGATATTGCACGCGAAGCAGGATTAAAGGTGTTTGAAACACGTGAAAACATACACCTTGTCAGCAGTCAAACCGGAAGTATATTTGCAAATTCATACACACAAATGAAGAAAAAATATTCAGGGCTTGAGCGTAAAAGATATTTTTATCTTGCGAATATAATAATATGTGTATATATTGCTGAAATTGACAGGGATAATTATGTGAGGATAAGATGGGAAGAAGAAGGTGTTTCTTACGCAAAACTCGAAGATATTGTTACAAAGACGCTGGAATCATGGAAAAAGAGGCAGGATGCCGGAGAGGATTTTACAGCAGAATGGGGAATTGCACTGGATAGTATTTATGACCTGTGGATTAATGAATTTTCACTTTATAAGGAGAATAGCATAACCGGTCAGATTGAAGTGGTGAATACAAAAGGAACCAGATATTCGTTTATTCATGAAGCATTAAAACCTCTTTCTGACCAGATGCTTGTTTATGACAATACAGGAGAATTGAGAATCATACCAAGAAACGAACTTTATGAACGATTGGATAACCTTTATCACAGGCAGGAAAGATATACAAGTATAATGAAATTGATTAATAATGAAAGGGATAACAGCTGATAATTTTTATATATTTTTATGGAGGGGGAAAACAATGCCTAGAATCAATAAAATAAGGTTTACAGGAGTAAAATATGATAATTTTCGTAAAGGATATGAGAATACATTATTTGATTTTACAAGAAACGACGAACCTGACCATACCCTATTTACACTTGTGAATCAGGGAGGTAAAGGTGTTTTTATGCAGCTGGTTTCCCAGATAACCATGCCGGACACAAGATGGGGCAAAGAATCCGGCAACAGAATAATCAGCATGTTTTACGACATGCATAAAAACTTTCGTCCATATACATTTCATGTTATCATAGAATGGAAACTTGATGTAGTGCCGGAAAAATGGTTGATAACCGGAATATGTGTTTCTGCTGAAAAAAGATATTCACAATCCGAAGAGCAGGATGAAAGGACAGGGCTTAACTATTTTCACTATACTATAGAGCATGATAACAATGGTTTTTATGCTATTGAGAAACTACCTGTTTATGACAGCATGAACAATAGAGCAGTTGAGTATGAACAGTTTGAAAAATTTATAGATGAGAATGGCAAATACATAGTCAAATACCATATGTCACAGACAAGAAGGCACAATTCCCCTTACTATGAATATCTGAAAAGATGGGGAATACAGAGGACGGAATGGGAGATAATGAAGATAATAAACAGGAGTGAGGGAGGAGTCAGTAATTATTTTTCTTCCGCAACGGATAACAAGTCAGTAATAGATAAGATGATTATACCTGCAATTACCCAATATATGAACAATTACAACGAATATGCGGGGGAAAGCCTGAAAAACATGTTTATCAGTAATCTTTCGATTACGCGTGATCTTCCCAGGCTTCTGGAAAGAGAAAATGATTACAGGGAACTTATTGTTCTGCTTGAACCTCTTGCGGAATCGGCTGAAGAAGGATGTGAAACAGATAAAAAGTTTCAGAGGCATATATCCGAAGGTAATAATATTGTTGCTATTCTTGAAAATATAAGCGATATGGTATCGGATAAGAAAAAAAGCTTGGAAGAGCAGTTAAAAAAGACTGAAGAGGAATTGTCATTTCATAATTTTGAAAATGAAAACCTTGAGTATGCTCGATACTGTAAACAACAAAAAGAAAAAAAAGTGCTGATTGAAAATAGTGATTCTGAGATAATTGAATATGAATCGAAACTTGTTAAAAGAAATATATTAAAACATGAAATACAGGCTGACTTGTTACTAAAAAAGAGGGAATTTACAGCAAATAAAAGAAAAACACTTGTAGAAAAAAAGCAATATCTTATAAAAAGTATGGGAATAAAAGATTTATCAGAGGAAATAGACAGATTGGAAAGCGATATAAAAGGCAAGTGGGATAAAAACAAGGCCTTTTTTGAAGACATTGCATGTAAACATCATTCATACAGAAAATACAATGAACAGTCAAATGCAGAAATTAATGATAAAAAAGAAAGGGAAACAAAACGTTTAAGAGAAATAAGAGAAGAAATCGCGGTTTTTAACGACAGGAAGCAAAGACATATTCGGGATTATAAAAAACTTGCCGAATATTTTGATTACTTAAGCCTTGCTTTTCCTGAACAGCTTCTAAATGAAATGAAAGAAAAAAGCAAGGAGAGAATTGACAGGATAAAAGCACTTGAGATATCAATAAAAAAATCGGAAGAAGAATTAACAGACGTACAAATAAAAATATACAAAAACGATTCCGATCGTAACAGTGAACTTAGGGATTTGAAAAGAAAGCAGGATAATTATGAACAGATGCGGGAAAAAGAAGAAAAATTAAGGAATGAAATATGTAAAGCCGAAGGAATCGACCCAATTTCGGCAGTTTATACGCATACATGGGCACAAAACAATTTATCCCGTTTAAATACACTGATAGATGAAAACAAACAAAAAATAGAAAGATTGAAAACAGGTGTATGGGAATTAAATACCGATCTGGAACTTAACAAGGGAGATTACTGGGTACCCAATAATGATATCCGGGTTTTAAAACAACATATGGAAAAGCTTGGTATAACACCGGTGCTTACAGGGGTAGAATTTCTTCACGGCCTGGATAAAAAAACGGCTAATGAAATGCTTATGGATAATCCGCTTCTGACATATGGGATAGTTATACCTTCATATAGAGAATGGGAGATAATAGATAAGAATATTGATAAATCCATTTTGCTAAGGTCAGCTGTACCGATATTCATAAGGAAGGGTATGAGAAAAGCTGAAATTATGAGTGTTTTAAACAGTGGGCACAGGATAGCAGTTGATTCGGAAGAATATATGAATTGGAGGTCAAAAATAGATAAAAAAGCAGGAGAACTTAAGGAATCGGTTAAAATATTAGAAAAAAGGATAGACTGGCTTTCACAAATAGTTATGGATATAAATGGTATTATACGGCAAAAGGAGTCAAATGAAATTCTTAAGGATATGAATAATATAAAAACAGTAATATCCGAGCATGATAAACTGATTTCAGATTTAAAAACAAAAACTGAGAAAATAAACGAAAGGCTTAATGAAGAAAAAATTTCCCTTGACAAGACAAAGAAAGAGGAAGAAATTGAAAAAGGGAAAATTCATTGGCTTGAATCATATACAGAGGAAGATAATAGTATCAGGAAACTGGAAGAGCATATGAAGCTGAGGGTTCAAGCTGAGAATGAAACAGCTCGGGCTATTGATGAGATGGAACAACAAAAAAAGAAAATTATGGATTATATAATGGATGATGAGGTAAACTTCAGACGCTGGAAAGACAGGCTGAATGAAAAGATTAACAGGCTAAGAGCAGTAATACCCGAAGCATTTGTGGATTTCAGAAAAG
>CAZANH010000046.1:0-2442 GCA_964486515.1 uncultured Eubacteriales bacterium | reverse complement strand
TTTAACTCAAGGAACCTTACAGGTGCTGATGTGGCAAGGCAGATTCTTGACAAAAATGGCCTTGATGATATTACTGTTCAGGCTGTGAAAGGAAACTTGACTGACCATTATGACCCGGCAAAAAAGGTGGTAAGGTTGTCCCAGAGCGTCCATTCCAATACATCGGTTGCTGCAGTGGGAGTGGCTGCACATGAGACGGGACATGCAATACAGCATATGGAAAGTTATGCACCTTTGAGCATACGGAGTTTTCTTGTACCTGCTGCAAGAATTGGCTCAGGCTTTGGCCCTTATATGGCTATTTTTGGGTTGTTTCTCGGCTATCAGATTCTGATTGACATAGGTATAATATTATTTGCAGGAGCTGTTGCTTTTTACCTTATAACCCTCCCTGTAGAATTTAATGCAAGTAAAAGGGCACTGGCTATATTGGAGGAATCCGGAATGCTATCCCGTGAAGAAATCGTACCTGCAAGAAAGGTGTTGCGAGCTGCGGCTATGACGTATGTTGCATCCTCTGCCGTCGCAATGGCAAGTCTTTTAAGGCTCCTGCTACTTTCAGGAAGAAGGAGAAGATAAAAAATTATGTATATTTGTCAACGATTTCTCAAAGGATGTTTATATATTTTATCCTTATATATCTCTTTTATTTTATCCTTGAGATACACAGTATCTTCATTGGAATGCTGTTTCTTGTTTTCCATATAATCCATTATTTCCAGCACCGCACCGGAAAACTCATAATCTGAAAAGCGGTTTATGATTTTATCCCTGGAATTGGCTTTCAGGCTTATATTAAAGCGGTATTTTATCATTTTATTGAAAAGGTTGTATATCTCATTTATGTCGTCCGAAATTTTTATTTTATTGTATATTTCCGTAAGCTTCCTGTCCTGCTTTTTCCTGAATGAGTATACCATGAATACCAAAGCAGTAAGAAGTAATAAAGCAATAAATGTAACGAGTGCAGTTAACAAATGCCCTTTTTTCAGCTGTATTGTCAGATATCCATCGTTCTTTGGACTGTAGCTTATCTGATCTATTATTACTGTTTCCATTACAGGTGTTTCATTTTGCAATTTTGTTTGAGCCTGTGGAATTTCCCCCCTGACTGTAACAGTTGTACCGGGAATCTCAGCCTTCTCATAGCTGCCAGATTCAGGATCAAAATAAGGTATATGGATGGGGTCGATTTTTATATCACCGTTTTTCTCGGGAACAAGTATGACTTCAAATTCCTTCCTGGCCTTATACTGATTGTTTTCAACGGTTTCCTCCGTGAGTTTTTCGGTTTCGTACACTGAAAACCCGGGTATGCCGTTTAAAATAATCCTGTCCATTACTTCCAGGTTGCAGCTTCCGGATGCCGTTACCCGGAGTGTCAGTGAATCCCCGTAATCAATTTCATTTCGGCTGTATTCCGATTGCAGAGCCAGTTTTCCCACCAGGCCGGAAAAATCAGCCGGCTGGTTTTCAACCGGAAGTGGTATTACTGTCAGTTCCCTTGATTCAGTTTGCAGGTAAACAGGCTTGGAGGAATTGAAGAAATCTCCCGTACTGACATTGACCTGGAAATTGTATGCCGGTATGGTGAATTCACCTGTTTTTATTGGCGACAGGAACATCTGCCTTGCTTCGTATTTTACATATTTGTTGCCCCCAATGTAGGCATAATTTGCCTTCAGCTTGTCCTGCGGTACATCGCTGATGATAAACCCAGCGATATTTATATCATCCAGGAAACCAAAATTTTCAATATTATAACGGGAATATAACTCATATGAAAGGATGGTCTTCTGGCCGAAATATATTTTATCATCCGGAAGTATGGTTTTTAAAAACAGGTCATCGGCCACTCCCTTTTCATTATCACTGCCCTTATCCACATTGATTTGCAATATATTTGTCCGGTAAGTACTTCCCTTATATTCCACAATACCCTGTAATGTAAACTGTCCGGTTTTTTTTGGCATTATTATATAGTTAATGTCTTTTTGGTACGTTGTTTTACCATTAACGATGCGGGTGGATGTAGACTGGCTTGTTGAGAGCACATTAAAATTCTGTAACCCTTCGATATCCTTCACTTCGGCACCCCTGACATTCACCGTGGATAAAACCAGGCTGGCACTTGTCCCCATTTGAAGGTTCAGGCTGTCGATATCAAGACGAAATTGGGGTTCTTCTGCGAGCACCATGCCTTCTGCCAAAAAAATGACTGCAGTTATTATAAATAATATGAAAACAGTCTTAGTTTTTAATTTTTTACCAGTCATATTTATCCTCCTTGCCACGGTTTTTTACCTGTTGATTGTTTTTCAGGCTGCTTTCCTCCTGCTTTTCCAGCATTTCCAGAACCTGCAGGACCTCTTTTTCGTTTTGTTCAATTGTGGAGGAATCCGTTTCATCCGGGTTGGAACTTTTTTGAGCATCCTGTTCCTC
>CAZANH010000045.1:0-2114 GCA_964486515.1 uncultured Eubacteriales bacterium | reverse complement strand
GACAGGATTTCCACCTGCTAAATTGTATGCCCTATCTGAATGCACCGGGGTTCAATACTTTCACTTTCATTACGCCTATTGTTTAAAATCTGCCAACTTTACACAATTGGTTACCTTCCTGTATGTGGCATAGTATAATGATACCAGAAATTAAGACAGACAAAACGGTAAAAATAAGTTAGAATATTACTATGGAGAAGAGAAGAAATTTTAAACCAGAGCAAAAAGCAAAAATCATATTGGAGGTACTGCGGGAAGAAAAAAGTCTGAGTGAAATAGCTGCTGAATATGAAATACATCCTAACCTGCTAAGCCGTTGGAAAACAGAATTCATACAAAATGCAGGTAGAGCTTTCGGCAAGGAAACAGATGAAGTAGATAAGGTCAGGCAGTCGTATGAAAAGGAGAAGGACGAACTGTTAAGGCAAATCGGGCAACTTTCTTATGAAGTTACCTGGCTCAAAAAAAAATCTGGCCGAATCTAAACCCCGTAAAGAGCGTATGGATATGATTGATAAGAACGACAGGAAACTCAGTATAAGTAAGCAGGCAGAGCTTTTGAACATTAACCGCACAAGCCTCTATTACAAGCCTGTTCCTGTCAGTGACGAAGAGTATTGGATCAAGCGTATTATTGACGAGGTTTACACAGAACATCCAGAATACGGGTACAGAAGGATGAATGTCGTTTTGAACAGAGACTATGACATACACATTAACCCAAAAAGAACCAAGCGTTACATGAGGGAAATGGGCATACATGGGTTCTGCCCCGGCCCCAATCTCAGTAAGCGGCTGCATAAGAAATATGTTCACCCCTACTTGCTGAGAGGATTAAATATAAACATGCCAAATCAGGTTTGGTCAGTAGATATTACATATTGCAGAATGAAAAGAGGATTTATGTACATGGCTGCTATTATAGATTGGCATTCCAGATATATTGTAGGATATTCATTTTCAAATACGCTTGAAAAAACTTTTGTCATCAATGCAATCAAAAAAGCTATAAAGCGTTATGGGAAACCCGATATTATAAATTCGGACCAAGGCTCGCAATTCACCAGTGATGAATATATATGTCTATTAAAGGACAACAATATCAAAATATCTATGGATGGAAAAGGCAGAGCACTTGATAATCAGCGGATAGAGAGGTTCTTCCGATCATATAAGTGGGAAAAGCTTTATCTTGAAGACTACGAAACAGGACACCAGTTAAGGGATATAACAAAAGAATATATTGAGCATTATAACAATAAAAGACCGCATCAGTCGCTAGAGTATAAAACACCGGCAGAATATTATAATAGCCGTGTACAGCTTCCTTCAGCAGTATGACGATGAATTTTAAGGCTCAGAGAGGTTATATAATCTCTTGTATCTCTTGAAAAGGTTGTAAAAGATGTTCTTTGACAAGTAAAAAGATCCATGCGTGAGCTTGGGTAAAGTAACAAAAATAATGGTTGCAGGCAGAGGGTGTTTGTTGTACTATTGTGGTACGAAAATAAATTCATCGGTACGAATATGAGACAGGAAAGCGGGCGAAAAAATGGAGTTTTTGCTGTATCCCACAACGGTTAAAATGCTTGCCGCGGAAATTATTGCTGCTTGCGATGCATATATATCCAGAAAAATTGGAGTTGAAGCCCTGAGAGAACTTGTTTTCCACTATGCAGAAAATTACCCTGATGCTTTTCAACGCTCAGGAGCTAAATCCCACTGTTTTAAACCTGATAGGGAAAAAGCGTGCAAAGCTATTAAATAAAATCCTTGAAGGCTACCAGTATAAATTTTAATCCCAACACAAAGAGATGCATTTAACAGTTTTGGGAATAAGATTTTCACTATTCACTCTGCCTCATATAAAAATAAAAACTTCGCTATTACTATAATAAATGCCGCACTTATGGCTTTACATAGAACATGTAATTATAATAAATACTCGAGAAAGGAGAATCTAACTTAAAATTTTCAGAAAATTGTCTTGACAACGGGGGGCATTATAACATAGGCAAGCTGACCATAAGTGGAAGGTTCAAAAGCTGTTACTTTACCTTTAAAAATGGGATAAACATTAGTCCCGGCATGCATCTGAAGGTCAGTTCCAATAT
>CAZANH010000044.1:0-3985 GCA_964486515.1 uncultured Eubacteriales bacterium | reverse complement strand
ATATTGGAACTGACCTTCAGATGCATGCCGGGACTAATGTTTATCCCATTTTTAAAGGTAAAGTAACAGCTTTTGAACCTTCCACTTATGGTCAGCTTGTCTATGTTACTTTACAAAGTGATATAGATAGTGATGGAACTTACGATAATGAGTATATAAGATATCTGCATATTGACCCTACGGATGATATTGAAATTGGTGATATATTTGATATTGATGAATCATTCGGGAAAATAGATATAGACAGAAGAGATCTGCCAGGTGGGGGGTATCGTCCACACTTACACATTGAAAGAAATAATCTGATTGAGAGCTATGACAGACTGATGCACTTTGTTGAAAAACACCTTGATGATCCTTTTTATCTTGAAGGGGATGTAAGAGTCAGTGTTAGAAATAAGCTGTTTCGTGAAGTTGTGGCAAATATTTTAATTCACAGGGAGTATTCAAATCCATATCCTGCAAAGTTCATTATAGAAAAGGAAAGGGTTATCACGGAAAATGGAAATAAACCACACGGATTTGGGCAGATTGACATTGATAACTTTGTGCCTTATCCTAAAAATCCTGTGATTGCGAGGGTTTTTAAAGAAATTGGCTGGGCTGAAGAGCTAGGGTCAGGAATCAGAAATATTAAAAAGTATTGTAAAATATATTCAGACAGCAAGCCGGTATTTATTGAAGGGGATATATTTAGGACGATTATTGAAATAAAGGAACTAAATAAAGATGGATTAACTAATAAAAGGCTGTTGATAACCGTTGATAAAAAACCGTCGATAACCGTTGATAAAATCGTTGAATTTTTAATACAGAATGAAAAAATAAACAACAGGCAAGCCAGAGAAATAACTGGTCTTAGCGCAACAAGGATTAGAGAAATATTCAAGGATATGTGTGATAAAAATATTATAGTTGCACATGGCAGTAACCGTGACAGAAATTATACTTTGAAATAGTTGATAGAGAGTGGGAATCATGCGGACAGAACAGGAAATGTTGGATTTGATTTTGCGTGTAGCCAAGGAAGATGAGCGTATTCGGGCGGTATTGCTCGCTGGTTCGAGGGCGAACCCCGGCGTACCAAAGGACAATTACCAGGATTATGACATCGCTTATTTTGTAACCGATATGTAGCCCTTTTATAACAGCCCTGCATGGGTTGAAGAAAAATTCGGTAAACCTCTTATCATGCAAATGCCTGAGGCCATGCGCTGGCTTTAGCAGTTGCGGCACATTTCGGCTTTACATACCAGCAAGAGGAAGAGGATGGAATGCGTGAATATTTAAGGATGATGAAACATTAAAAGAGTTGGCAATTGAATGGTGTGAGTATAATAATATTTCATATATATGACGACATATTTTTTATCATTACTTTGCTTCGTTGTCATCAGTGCGATATTCATGTGGAAGAGGCTTATAGTCTACTGTCTGATATTTTTGATACTTTTCTCCTTGTGGAATTGATTCTTCCTGATCTAAATCATCAGTATATTCGATGGGAACAATACAGATTGCATCAAGCAGGATTTTCTCAATATGCTCAAATTCGGAATATTGGTTGAGGCTTGCCATCACAAAAGAATTGCGGACATATCCCGCGCTGGCAGCCAAAAGATCTTTGTCAAAGTAATAACCGTAATGCTCAACGAAAAAAGTCATTAGCATTACAATGGTTCGCGTGTTTCCCTCACGGAAGGGATGTACCTTCCACAACGGTGGAAACTTTCTGGCGATCTGAGCTGCAAACTCTTCACGGCTTAGTTTTTTCCAAGGGACTTTATTAATAGCTTTCCATGCGCTATCCAATTCTCTCTTGATATTATCAGAATCAGCATACCATACACTGATTCCCGCTAATAATGGTTCGCGTTTCTGGATGTTTATAGTGCGGAACTCCCCGGCCCAATCATACACATCCTCGAATAATACCTTATGAAGTGTCTTGATTCCTTCTGTAGAAAAGTCATCAAAACCTTGCTCGTACAGCAGCATCATGTTGGCTCTTGATAATTCAGCCTCAGCTAAATCCAATTCCTTTTCGTCATGGATATTCAAAAGATTGCGCAAAACAGAGCTTCTCTCGTAAAGATAAGGATCATTCATGAGGTGTACCAGTAGTTTGACGTTTATGTTTTGCAATAAGCGCAGATTTCATTGCAGAACCCGAAATTTCTCCTCGTGCCCACCGAGCTGAGAGTTCTTTTGCTTGAGCCGTTACCGGAACACCTTCTATTTTATTCACGGCATTAGCAAACTTTACTGCCGTTAACCGCTTAGAAAGCATTTTAGGAGACATATCATCAACTCCTTCATCATTATTATACCACAATAAGAGGTAAATGTTTAGCATGGATTATTTTAGCCGGGCATTATTCTGTCACAACACTTACTGTCTTTTCTGCCTGACGGAATAAAAGAATGGATTAACTAATAAATGGCCGTTGATAACCGTCGATAAAAAACCGTCGATAACCGTGATAGAAATTATACTTTGAAATAGTTGATTGGAATCTTAAAACTATATAAGTTTCACATAATCTTGTGCACCATAGAAAAACCGATGAATAACAACCTCTCTATTTTCTTCATACATTGTATTTTTCCCTTATATTTTTTAAAGAAGCATCCCCATCCAATACTTTTCCTTCAGCTATTTGTGTTTCTGCTGCAGCTAATTTGTTATATACATCCATCATAAATAATTTTTCCTCATACATTTCTACACTCATAATAACCATATCGCCGTAGCCGTTTTTGGTAATATATATCGGCTCAGCAGCTTCATGGCACATTTTTGAGATATTACTTGTGTTTTTTAAATCTCTAATTGGAATTATATGTGGCATAATTGTCAACCCCTTTCTATGGGATTATTGTAACACAATTATCCCGCAACATACAATAGTAAAGTTAAATATCCTTTCTTTTATTACAGGAATATTAAGTTTGCATTACATTTTACGAAAGGGGCCCTCCTTTTGCCCAAAAAATCTGCTGATTAATAGAGGGATATTTTTTCTCTCGAATGTTGATTTAAAAATTTAATATATGTTTTGTTCGGTACGTTCTCCGTATGGCCTGAAAAAGGGAAGCCGAATTGCAGGTACGCCATGACCACCGTATATTTTTATCTATCATTTGGTAGGCAAATATAAGGTGTTAGCGATTACTGCCAATGCAATTAATAAATGGTTGTAACATTTATGGCGAGGACCCATGCGGAAGGATAATGATACTTGCACATAGTCGAGGTTAAGTCGCAGAGTGTGCCCCGGTCGTTGACGGGGAGGTGTAATTCCTATGAGGACGTGAAACTGCCGTCTGCCGAATAAGTACAATAAAAACAGAAAAAAGGTAAGGATGCGGTGCTTTATATTTGCGGACAGGCAAAAACGAACATTCTAAAGAATATTACTGTAATAACAAGCGCTATTGATTGGAGGTGGGCAGAATGGGAAAAAAGGATGCAAGGCTTGTCGGAATTGAAAACCAGGTTGATATAAATAAAAATACTCAGGCTGAATTTTTATTTCAGTATCAAAAAGCTGTTCTGCTCACATTAGTGGAACAGGGGGTTATTGATGAAATGCAGTGTCAAAGATGTATTGATAAGCTGATTGGGCAGTTCGGAAAATAGCTAAACATGGGGCATTAGCACAAAGTCTTGGATGTAGCGAGAGAAAAATATGATTTTCATTATCCATTGACTGTCCTCCTTAGAACAGTATGCGTCATTTATGAGGAGGAAAAGTTTGTTTTATGTTATACGCCAGTCAGTTTGACATAAAAAAAGACAAAACCCCTGACAGTTTTATTGTAAAAAAAGAGGATGCACCATCAAAGATGTATCCCAGTAATTGTAAAACAATCATATGATTTTTAATTGATACCCACATAACATAATTCCAACAAGCTCCTCACGTTTCTTGCCGATAATTTTTAAAAGTGTCGGGTTCAAATTTCCATTCAAACCGAAAAA
>CAZANH010000043.1:0-1955 GCA_964486515.1 uncultured Eubacteriales bacterium | reverse complement strand
TGTATCTTATATTTATTGGAATATTATATGAACGAAAGGAGAATTTTAAATGCACAAATTTATCAAAATGGTTATATTAACACTATTAGTAGTTCTATCCATTCAACAAATAGCTTTTGCAAGTGGGGACACAATGTGTCCTCCAAACCCGACGAAAGGAATTGAGTCCTCTAATCCCAAATACGGTAGCAGCAAAGATAATCAAATAATTTTACCTGAATACAGCCTTTTTTATGATTATTATTGCTATATCTATAATGGGGATACTTTTCTTTATTGCGAAGGTACTACAAAAGCCAATTACCTGTCGGATGAATTCAGACTGACCCTTTATCTGCAAAAGTGGGTTGACTTTCAATGGATAGATATTCAAAGCTGGTCTTTTACAAAGTATGATACTCTGAGTCAGGTGTAGGGAGAAAATTGTTACACCTACCAGCATGGAAACTACTACAGGACAAGGACTGTACATTATATAAGAAATGGTTTGGAATCAGAAACCCAATATTCAACGTCATCGTACATTTATGTAGAATGAGAACCCATTAGGTGCACCGGAAGGTGCATTCTTATTTCATTGATTCAACTACCTTGATTATATCTTTCCTGCTGATAGTGCCAAATATCTCATAGCTTATATTTTCCTTATCCCACAGTATTGTGTTAATTGAATTGTCATTAGTAATTAAAATACATTTCACTTCATTTATAATTATATACTCTATTTTGGTATTATCATCCTTAAATTTGTTCATTGTGATTTCGGAATCATTCGGAAAACTATTTTGCATTATCTGAAAACTGTCCTTTTTATTATCGTTTTCAGTTTTTACATATAGCATAATGACAGTTTCTTTTTCTTGGTTTTTATTTAATACATCGACACTATACAATTTAAAATCTCCTGGTATGTATTCCGGTATAAGTATTCTAAAATGAACTTTCTTCTGAACCTCGCCAATTCTTGGATCATCAATATCTCTGCCAAGAAGGTATTTGGTTGAACCTTCATCAGTATTTACAGTATTTTTATGTATTTTAATCTTTTGATCCGTTATTGTTATCAGGTTCTTGATAATTTTATTAGTAAAAGCAATTACAGGAGTTTGAAAGTTGATAAATAGTACTGTAAAAAGAACAATAGTAACAAGCACCGCAAAGACAGGCCTAAGATATTTTAATAAATATTGATTTCTTTCTTTTTTTCGTTCAGCTCTTAACCTTATTTTAACCTGCTCCCATATTTCCTCTTTGGGAGGACAGGGCATCTCATCAATTCTCTCCTGTACCAACTCTTTAAAGAATGAATTGAAATCTCTACCCATTGTTATTTATCCTTTCAACATCTATAAATTTTCTTAATTTATCCGCAATTTTCTGTTTTGCTCTATATATCTTTGATTTTACAGTTCCTTCTTTTATATTCATAAGTCTTGATATTTCCCGTATTGTAAATTCATTATAAAACCTCATATTGACAATCTGCTGTGTTTCAATATCCAATTTGCTAATATATTTTTTTAATTCCTGCCGTAACTCAGTATCCTCATATATTTTATCAGGTATATAAAAATCAATCAATTCAAAAATAATGTTCCTTAAGTTACCTTCGTCATCATATATGGATATATTATTTCTCCTATAGTTAATTTTTTGCTTTAGCATTCTTTTACATACATTTACAGCTATAGAGTTAACCCATGAACCGAATTTACTTTTATCCATTAATGTATCCATCTTTAAAAAAGCCCTGTAAAACGTCTCCTGTGTTGCATCTTTAGCAAGTTCCACATCTGACAGGATTGAAACTGATTTTTTATAAACTCTATTATAATTTTCCTCGAATAACACTTCAATAGCATTCTCGTAACTTTTGTCGTTCCCATCATTGGTAAAAGTAAAATTCACAGCTAACCTCTCAAGTTACATATATATAGATACACCAAGAATACAAA